>NZ_JAXUHN010000092.1:0-190044 GCF_035916875.1 Methylomicrobium sp. Wu6 | reverse complement strand
AAACATGCGTCATCGTTTTCTGATAGTTCTAATCGGGCAACCCTTGCCAACTCTGTTTCCTGCTGGTTCTAAAAAGCTTTTAGTTTAACGCCAATCAACTTTCTGCGAGACACTTATCGTTGCAAATTTCAAATGAACTGAGATCAGTTTTCATGATCTAATAATGGTGTTGCGTCTTGCAACACTTTGAAGTCAAATTCCAATATTATTGAAAAGCCTCGATCCGGACTTTCTATCGCTACTTTGGATGAATATCATCAGTTGCCGATTTCTGAAGGCAGGATTGATTACCTAGAACAATGAAGAGGAAAACGATCATGAAAAAAATAATAACCGCCTGCACCGCTGTATTGTTATTCGTTTGTTCCGCCGCTTTTGCCGAAGAGCACGCCGCTGCCGCGCTCGAGCATGCGAAAGCCGCCGTCGAGCATGGCAAGGCCGGCCATCCGAAAGTGCTGGTCGAGCATGCCAACGCTTCGCTTGAACATGCGCTTGCTGGCGCTATCGTCGATAAGGGGCTGCAAAAAGAACATCTCGAAGCTGGCGCCGCCGAGCTAGAAGAAGCGATCACTCACGGCAATCTGGGCCATGCGCCGGAAGCGACCCGGCATGCCGAAGCTGCGGTAAGCCATTTCAAAGCCGCCCAGTAAACCCCGCAGGAAAAGAAACGGGCGGAATGCCCGCCCGTTTCATTATTGCCGAAGCCCGGTTAAATGAGCTTGGTCTTCAAAAAATCGATCAATTCCGCCATCGGAACTTCCTGATTCTCAGTCGCCGTTCTGGCCTTGTATTCGACGGTGCCGTTGTCGATACCGCGGTCGCCGATCACGATGCAGTGCGGAATGCCGATCAATTCCATGTCCGAGAACATGAAACCGGCGCGCACCTTGCGGTCATCGAACAACACATCGATGCCGGCGGCGAGCAAGTCCTGATACAGTTGTTCCGCGACGGCCCTGAGGCGTTCGGACTTGTGCATGTTCATCGGGCACAGCGCGACCTGAAACGGCGCCAGGCTGGCCGGCCAGATAATGCCTTTGTCGTCGTGATTCTGTTCGATCGCGGCCGCGACGACGCGCGAAATGCCGATGCCGTAACAGCCCATGATCATCGTGTGATTCTTGCCGCCTTCGTTGATCACCGCCGCCTTCATCGACTCGCTGTAGCGAGTGCCCAACTGGAAGATGTGCCCGACCTCGATGCCGCGCGCGATCTTCAACGTACCCTGGCCGTCAGGACTCGGATCGCCTTCGACGACATTACGGATATCGGCGACATGTCCCGAAATATCCGCAATCGAAGTTGCTAGAAAATCTCTTTCCCAGTTGGCGCCTTTGTAGTGGAAGCCTGCTTCGTTGGCGCCACAGACAAAATCGCTCAGATGCATCGCGGAATGATCGGCCCACCATTGAATGATCTTGCCCGAATCCTTCAATACAGGACCAATGTAGCCGGCGCGGCAACCCAGATGCTGTTCGATTTCTTCGTCGTGGGCGAAGCGGAAATCCCCCAACACCTTACGCGCCTTGACTTCATTCAGTTCATGATCGCCGCGTAAAAAAAGCAGGCAGAAGACATCGATTTCCTCGTTCCGCTCATTCTGAACTTGACGCATCACCGCGATCGTCTTCAGAATTTTGGCCGGCGCAACGTTTAAAAACGTACTGACTTCGGCAATTGACTTTTGGCCGGGGGTCGCTATTTTCTCTAAAGCCTCCTTCGGAAAGGCTCCGGGGGATTTAGGCGGCAAAGCCTCCGCTTGTTCGATGTTCGCCGCATAATCGCTGCCGGTCGAAAACGCGATCGCATCTTCGCCGGAATCGGCCAATACGTGAAACTCGTGCGACACCGCGCCGCCGATCGCTCCGGAATCAGCCATCACCGCGCGGAATTTCAAGCCGAAACGATTGAAGATTTCCGTGTAGGCACAGTGCATCACCTCATAAGTTTCCTGCAGCGATTCCTGATCCATATGAAACGAATAGGCGTCCTTCATCACGAATTCGCGCGAGCGCATCACGCCGAAGCGCGGCCGGATTTCATCGCGGAACTTGGTCTGAATCTGATAATAGGTGATCGGCAGCTGCTTGTAGCTCTTGATCTCGTTGCGCGCCAGATCGGTGATGATTTCCTCATGCGTCGGTCCCAGACAGAAGTCGCGCTCATGCCGGTCTTTCAGGCGCGCGAGCTCCGGGCCGTATTTTTCCCAGCGCCCGGTTTCCTGCCACAATTCGGCCGGCTGCAGGGCCGGCATCAGCACTTCGAGAGCCCCTGCCCGCTCCATCTCTTCGCGGGTGATTTTCTCGACCTTGCGCAAAACTTTCAGCCCCAGCGGCAGCCAGGTATATAATCCGGCCGCCAGTTTGCGGATCAGCCCGGCCCGAATCATCAATTGATGGCTCGCCACCACGGCGTCCACGGGAGTTTCTTTAACGGTATTGAGCGGGAATCGAGTCGTGCGCATGGTCTATCGTCTGCTTGAATGAAAAAAACGCCTATTTTACCGAATTTCATCGCGGATGCGTGATCCGCGTAGCGATGCAACGATTTTTGCCGGCAGCGGTCAAACTCCGCATCGATGCGCTACAATATCGGCTCAGTTAGCCGGAAAACACAAATCCTCAACCCCATTATCCGCTTGTTAATGCAAAAAACCGTTCTCTTGGCCTTGGCCTTCAGTCTGACTGTCTTTCCGCCCCTGCCCCACGCCGCCGACGACATCAGCAAAATCGAACTGCCCGACATGGGCGACTCGTCTGGTACGCTGATCACCCCGGAAGAGGAACAACAACTCGGCTCGGCATTCTTCCGCAGTCTGAATTCGCAAATCACGATTAATCAGGATCCGGAAGTCCAACAGTATATTCAATCTGTCGGCCAAAAATTGGTCACGGTCAGCGACTTGCCGGGGTATCCGTTTCATTTTTTTGTGGTGCTGGAAAATGACATCAACGCATTCGCGGGACCTGGCGGCTATGTCGGCGTCAATTCCGGGCTGATCCTGACTACCGAAGCGGAAAGCGAACTGGCGTCGGTAATGGCGCACGAAATTGCGCACGTCACTCAGCGCCATTTGTACCGCGCCGCCGAAGCCGCCGGACGCCTCTCGATTCCGACCGCCGCCGCGATGCTGGCCGCGATATTGCTCGGCACGCAATCGCCGCAACTCGGCCAGGCCGCACTGGTCGCGATCCAGGCCGGCAGCATTCAGTTTCAGATCGACTTTACCCGCGAAAACGAAGAAGAAGCCGACCGGGTCGGCATGCATATTCTCTCCGAATCGCAATTCGACCCGCGTAGCATGCCTACCTTCTTCGAGCGTCTGCAACAATCGACCCGCTATTACGGCCAAAATATTCCCGAATTCTTGCGTACCCACCCGGTCACCGCCTCGCGGATTTCCGACTCGCGCGGGCGCGCCGACCAATATCCTTATAAACAATACCCTGACTCGCTAGGCTACCAATTGATCCGGGCCAAACTCAGGGTCTTGGCGGGCGCCGACCCGAGTGAAACCCGGAAATATTTTGAGGCCCGCCTGAACCAGGGAACCAGCGAGCAACGGACCGTTTCCACCTACGGACTCGGATTGACCGCGTTGGCGCAACAAAAATTTGCCGAGGCGGAGCATATCTTTCAAAAACTGGTGGCCAATTTTCCGGACCAAACGCAATATTGCGCAGCCCTGGCTCGCACCGCGCTCGAACAAAACCAATTCGCTAGGGCACTGGCGCTTTATGAAAACCTGAGTAGCCGCTTTCCCGAAAATGAAGCGATCAAATTCGAATATATCACGTCGCTACTCAAAACCGGCCAAGCCGAAAAAGCCAGACAAGCCCTGTTTTCGCTGAGCGCAAATGCGCATAAACTGCCGGTTTATTATCAATTGCTGGCCGAAACCTACGGCAAACTGCACCAATCTGCCGAATCGCACCGTTATTTTGCCGAATATTACTACGCGATGGGCCAAACGCGCGATGCGATCACCCAAATCAGACTGGCGCAAAAATCGAAAGGATTGAATTTTTATTTATCTTCAATCCTAAGCGAGCGGCTAAATTTTTTCCTTGAGGAAGACAAGAAAGCCAGAGAAGCTCATTGAGGAGTGACCGCAGCTTTCGGATTGTGCAGCATTCATCCACCGAAAGTTTTGATCTAAATGAAAATCAATCCCAGTTGGACCGGCATTTCGAACCGCTGATAGCTATGCACAAATGCTGCACGAAAAACATAACACCTTGTTTTTATATTTTTTTTATATAAAAAATGATTTTTTTTAAAAAAAATCATTTTTTTGGTGGACAAGCTGTTTTCAACCGATTTAGAATAGCCGCGCTCTTGAAGAGCGAGACTGGTTAATCAACCGGCGGAGGAGGATAGCTTTATAAGCTATGCTGATAACAATAATAAGATAAATTAACCTGCTTGAGTAAAGTTGTACAGGCCACAACTCTAAGTACAACGGCATTATAACAATAATAATAAAGTGCTCAACACGCCCGCTTCATGCGGGCTTTTTATTGCCCTGAGAAACGCATAAGCGCCCTCCTCGGCCGCCCCTTTCAAATCATTTTCTTGACTTTTACTGCCGATTCTGTCCAATATCTACCGGTACGGCGTCGATGCATGACGTACAATTTCAACCAATCATCAATAACGAATAATTATAAAGGGGAGTTGCCATGGGAATCGTTACGACAAGCGCCGGTCTGGAAATGCTTTTGCGATGGGGGCATTTATTGGGCGGCATCACCTGGATCGGATTGCTGTATTATTTCAACTTCGTGCAAACCGAATACTTCAAGGAAGCCGAAACCTCCGCCAAAGCGGACGCCTTGCAAAAGCTGGCGCCGCGCGCGCTCTGGTGGTTTCGTTGGGGAGCGGTGTTAACCCTGCTGACCGGCTTGGGCATGTTCGCAGTCAGCGCCGGCAGAATTTCGTCGATGGACATATATATCGGCGCCCTGCTCGGAATCATCATGTTCATGAATGTCTGGCTGATCATCTGGCCGAATCAAAAAATCGTGATCGCCTCGGCCAAACAGGTCGCACAAGGCGGAGCGGCGCTACCTAACGCGGGAGAGGCGCTGGCCGCGGCAGGATTGGCATCAAGAACCAATACGCTGTTTTCGATACCGATGCTGTTCTTCATGGCGGCATCTTCGCATTACCCGCACCTGACATTTAAATTTCTGCCATTCATCATTGCGGTCGCGATCATTCTGCTACTCGAATATAACGGGGCCTATCTTGCGTTGAAACGATTCGACATCGTTAATAAGCTGCCGGCGGCCGGAAAGATGGGGCCCTATGCCAGCATCGCCGGTGTGATTCATTGCGGTTTGGGATTGGCGGTGGCGCTATTCCTGCTGCTGGACTTGTTATAACATAGTCACAGCAAAAAATAAATTTTGTAGGGGGCGGCTCGCGTCCCCCTACAACATGATTTCAATGTAACATCCTATTGCTAAGCGAGAAGTCTATTTGCATTTCCCGCATACCGTAATGCATTGAATTTGTAAAATTCAAGTGCCAACAAATTTTATGCGAACCGCTTAAGAATAGCTCAGTGACAAGCTCAAGCTGATTGTATCCGGGGGCATCGCGGATCTTAACCCTCGTAAGATTACCGGTTATGCGCTGGGTGGCTAATGCCCCTGAAACCGGCAGGACAAGCATGGCTGCGAGTACGAGGCAAAAGACAAGTTTCGAGGCATGCCGATGCTCCATGCTTTGGCGCGCAACCCGATGAGGATATTCACTGGGAAGGCCGCGCCCAAATGCGGATAACTGGGCTAAAAACCATTAAAAGGGGAGTTCCAAGTCGATTTCAGGGTTCGAATGGAACCCGGTGATTTCTATCATGCCTTTGTGTCCGCATTGGCGGCAAGCCGATAGAACTGCTTGTCTCCGCGAATATTGAAAAATTCACAACCTCTGAGTGGTACCGCACCCTTCAGCCTTTCCGGATGCCGTCCACTGCCGCGTGAAACCGGTTCGTCATAAGGAACTGGATTGCGCCCTGTTCAGCCGGCTTGTGCGTAGGGAGTCGAAAGTGTAGCGCGCCTCCCCCATCCCCATGGCAATGAAGCCGGACAGTATGCAGGGCCATAATACAGCTAGGCGCCCCAGGAGGGCAGGCGAGGCCTTGACGGATCGCCACAGGATGCGTCCCATACGCAATGGCGCAAGCAGCGGCGATAACAACAGCAGCCATCGCCCTATTGGGTTCACCTCGCTATTCTCCAGTCGGACATGTGCCACGCCTTGCCCCAACCAGTGGAGGTGACGCAGCACCAAATTCGCGCTATCGCGATTCACGTGAGCGACGGTTGCCGAGGGAGCAAAAAGCCGCGGCGCATTGGCGCCGTATAGAATACTGAGAAAGCGCTTGTCTTCGCCAGAGTAAGAACTCGTGTGAAATCGCCCGTATTGTTCGAACACACTGGCCTTGAAAGACGTATTGGCGGTGATGATATCGTGTACGGCGCGGGTCGTTCCGGTCGGCAGAAAGCGTGCGAACTCGATCAGAAAAATCGCCCAGCCCCAGAAAGCCTGTGGATTGCCGTTGACGATGCCGCCCATGACGGCCACCGCCTCCGGATGCTCGCGATGTGCGGCCAAATGCTGCTCCAGGCATTGCGGTTCCGCCACGCAGTCGCTGTCGATGAAAAGAATGGTTTCCGCCCTGACCGCATCCAGTCCGAAATTGCGTGCCATGCCGTAATACAGGCGGGTATCGCTGTGCAACAAACGCACATTCAGATAGTGCGTTGCGATGATGTCGGTGGTTCCGTCGGTGGAACTGTCGGCGACGATGATCTCGTAACAAGCCCGCGGCAGCGTTTGTTTCTCAAGGGCATCCAGGCAGCGGCGTATGGTCGCGCGGGCATTGTAGCAGGGAATTACAACGGACAGAACGGGCATATCCTGACTAATATAAGGCGTCATACCTTTTTATCCTCATAGCAATTTAAAATGTAGATTTGCGAAACATAAAAATACCTGTTCCGACAAAGGGGCTGATGACTGTTTCACCAACCCGAGCTGAACTGCGAATTATCAATGAATACTCACATAGTTACCAAAGCAGTTCATTTCCGATATACCAAAAAACCATGCCATATGCCGACCAAGTTTTTATAATAATATTCTGTCTTTTTAGAATTAAAAATAAGAATTGCCCCTATCATCTTCAAAATAGGAGCAACAAGCATTTTCTTGATCATGTAATACAGAATAAAAACATCTCTTTCATTGAAAAACTTCCTGATTAATGCGCCATTTCCGGAGGAATACTTCAGCATTCGCTCGCTACCGATGGTATAGGCATCCTTATTGGCATGATAAATTTTTATTTCTGGTGTATAGAATGCCTTATGCTTAGCGCGTAGCAGCCGATACAAGAGTTCCGGCCCTTCTGCTCCACAATACTTTGAATTGATTCCGAAATCATGATCCAAGTAAAATTCTTCCCGACGCATTCTGGCCACACAAAAAAAATGCGTAAACTCAACCCCCATCATATTAAGACGTGAGAAATAGACTGGCTTGTGAGAGTTCACCCCTATGCTGAAGTTGGTTTTAGAAAAATCATAGGATCCCGCCACCAGAATACCGAGTTGCTGCTGCTGTTCAAATTCACCGACAACTCTTTCTAAAACATCTGTTTCATAAACACAGTCATCGTCCGGAAACGCAATAATATCGCCAACCGCAAACTGTATTCCGTAATCTCTAGCGCGGGCGTTTCCATTGAAATTTACCTTGATATGCTTCAATGTCATGCGATCCTTAAACGTCTCAACGATGGCATCAATCTTTCCATCGATATTCTGGTCTATGACTATCAACTCAAAATCCTTGTAAGTTTGATATGCCAAGGAATCGAGTAGATCAACCAGTTCCCTGTCTCTTCCTAGCGTTGCCAAGATCAGTGAACACTTCATAAAAAAAACCGCCTCTTAATATTATCCGCAATCGTTTACTTATTCTGAAAAGACGGGGTTTCCCGCTCTTCACACCCACTTTGGCATTTATATTTATTGAAGCAGTACGTCGTCAAGCCAGCTTGACAGTGTATATCTCTGCCGTACGTGGCGCTTAGGCATCATGAAAGGAGATTCAAGAAACTCCGGGTCGACACGCGGTTTATTCCTGTCCATGACTGCCACATTGTTTTCATGGTAGAAATCTGCTTCGCCCAGGCGAGCGTTCGTCGAGATGATCTTCCTGCCCGCAGCAAAAGTTTCAATGCTGCGCATCGTATAGCCAGTCTGAACGACACGCTCTATGTCGACTACCGCACGGGCGCGTGCCACGAGTTCCATGATATTCCGTTTTGATAAGGGGGTAAAAATAAACTCGTCGCGCTTCGCACGCCTGAACGCCGGATCGAAACAGCGGCGAAAATAATAGATACCTCGGGAGGGTATGTACAAAACCTTTGCGAAACGGACGCCGTGCGGCAACCCGCGCTCGATGCTTTTGACGATGGAATAGCGATCGTCATGAGCGGTCCCGAAAAAGAGCAGATCGATATCCTGTTCAACGGTGGGGAGATTGACTTGCTCCTCAACAAAAAACAAAGGCCGGTAAATCAAGCGATTATCCGAAGCCGCGTCAAGAGGATCAAAAGTTAACGCACGATCAAACAACGCGACTTTCTGGAAGCTGTCTTTCGGCATATTGCGATAGCTGTCCCAAAAGTAGATTGTGAAGCGCGCATCAGGCAGCGCTTTCTGAAGGCGGCGGATCGCTTCAATGCTCAAGGCCTCCCCTTTTATGACCAGGACATCACGTATGGGTTGCTGTCGGACTTGCTCTATAATCTGGTCAAAGTAGCGCTCCGCTTTGCCCGCGATTAGAGTCGGCGACAATCGCAAGAGTGCCTTCGTGGCCGTATCGGTTGCAGGGCGATCCTCGAACCAGATGACATTGCGTCCACGCTGTTCCAGGTTTGCCTTAATCTCCTTGGCATAACCGAAAAAGCTCGCCGCAATAAACAAAAAATCAAACATAATCCAATGCTATAAACAAAATCAGTGCTTGGCACCCACGGCGAATAGCCCGCGCTCCTTAAGCTCCGCCAAAGACCGTTCGTAACCTGCATCATTGGCTTCATTACGCGCGGCCCACGCAAGGAATTGGTGGAGACCTTCGTTGAAGGACCATTTCGGTGTGAACCCCGTTAGGGTCCTGATGCTTGAAATATCGGCCACGTTATGGCGGATATCGCCTAGACGAAAGTCGCCCGTAACCCGAACAGCGACGTTTGCATCAAAGTAGTTAACAATCGCCTGGGCCACGTCAAACACCGAGGTGCGTTTCCCCGAACCGACATTCAAGGAATGGATACCGCGTACCTGCGGCTCTATACAAAGCGCAGTAGCCTGGACAACATCATCCACATAGACGAAGTCGCGGCTTTCTTGGCCATCCTCGAAAACGTTTAAGGAATTGCCCTGACGGACAAGATTGGAAAACACGGCCAGAATGCCCGTATATGGATTAGCAAGGCTTTGTCCAGGTCCATAGACGTTCTGATAACGTAATGCGAAGCCGTCGATACCGAGCGCACCCGCAAACATGATGACCATTTGCTCTTGCATCTGCTTGGTTAAGCCATAGAAGGACGATGGCGAGAACGGGGCATCTTCTGTGGTAGGCATAACCTGAACCGGTCCCGCGCAGACAGGGCAAAAGGGTTCAAAATATCCTTTGGTCATTGCCGAGACACTGCGTGCTTTAGGATAGACATCTCCGTGAATAGCGCAGCGATAGCGCCCTTCACCATAAATGGCCCGGGAAGAGGCCACGACAAGCTTCCGAAGCGTCGGAGACCGCTCATTGACAAGAATATCGAGCAGGACCGCAGTGCCGCGAATATTGACCTCTTCATAATGCTCGACCGCATACATCGACTGCCCGGTGCCGGTTTCGGCCGCGAAGTGAACGATGACCTCTTGCCCCTGAATCACTCGAGCCAACAAGCTCCGATCGCGAATGTCCCCTTGAACACAGTGTGCAACGGACTGCAGGTCATCGGAGAAGGATGCGCCCTGCCCATGAATCTGCTCGCTCAGATTATCCAGTACGGTTACCTTAGCACCCGATGAAGCCAGACTTTTTGCCAACCTCGAGCCGATGAAACCGGCACCGCCAGTGATCAAGACGTTCATATTAGAAGTTCCTTCCTGTCCCGGTTGGGCCATCGTAAAAAAAGAGACGTTCCGAAGGTACCCACTTGATTCACAGGATGGCCTCCTGACGGGGTTTTGCGGAGACGCCACCGATCTGGCGGTCCATCAAAACCTGCCAAACCTGGTTGCCAAGGGTGACGGGATTGAGATGCTCTTCCACATAAGTCCTCGCATTGCATGACATATGATCCCAGTATGATTGACTTAATGATTGCGCCGTAGTGATGGCATGACATGCCGAAGCGTCAGTTCTATCGAATATGAAGCCTGCCCCTATCGATTCAACACCGTCCCATGCCAGCCCTCTGGCAACCAGGACTGGCCGGCCCGCCGCCATTGCCTCGGCGACCACGTTGCCGAAGTTTTCGCGCATGCCTCCCGTCTCCTCGAGGCCCGATGGCAATACGAGGAAGTGACTGTTCGCCAGCAAGTTCATGACCTCCTCGTGGCCGACATAACCCCGATAGCTAATCGCACCTTTCGCTTGTTCGACCAAGCCCTGAAACTCCTCAAAATAAGCCCCGTCAACACCGCGTCCGGCGACCACCAGGCGGTCGGCTGGCCGCCGGGTCTTCAGCCAGGCCCGGATAAAGGCGTTAATCCCCTTCTCCTGTTGGATATGTCCCAGAAAACATATCGTTATTCCCTCGCCGCCAGGATTTCCTGCCGGCACCACCTTCCGGCTATCAATACCGTTTGGAACGATTAAGATTCGAGCATCGTGGCCGAGAACGTCTCTGACACCTTCAGCTTCCGTCTCGCTGGTACAATGGACAGCCATCGCGCGGCGCAGGGTGGGAAAGGTGAGTAATTTATAGAACAGCCATTTGTGCGGCTTTCGTTCCCTAATCAATTTCACATGCTCGGGCATCAGTCCCCCATGTACGGCTACCATGAATGGTTTCCGAAACAGGACGCAAAAAATTGCCGCTAGCGTGCACGGCCATGTGGCGATGCCGTGGATGTAGACAACGGGTGCCTCCAAGCACAATTTCAAAATCGCAGGGATTGCGCCAAAGCCAAATCCCCAACGTCTAAACCAGTAGCAGCGATAGAGATCGACCTCCACATTATCGCCGAGTTTCAGATCCTCCGGTTTAAGCCTGCGGTCAATCGATTCGTCCGAGACGACCAACCGGATTTGGTGTCCAACCTCTGCCCAGGCTTTAGTCAGCACGCTGGCTGTCACTGCTACACCGCCATATCCCTTGGCTGGCGATATATGAGTGGCGACTACTCCCACATCCATCTTCATGCTCCTCTAATTAACTATTGAACCTTATGAGTTTCCGGGGAACTCGGCCCTATTGTGAAACCCGGACAGCGAATGGCCAGCATGCCGCCCACCTGACAATCTTGCGCCCCGAACTACTTGAGTACGCCTTCTCATGTTTGTCTTTCGCCGTAGCGGGCAAGCAGATATTTAGTTGCCTCATACCAGGAAAACATCAATGAATATTCCAGGCCCGCCCGTCCATCCAGAAATCCTCGACAAATGATGTAATGATAGATAAATCGTAGCGGCGCCCTCAGTATCGAGTTCCCCAGCCACATGCTGAGCCGCTTCCTGCGGTTGATGATAATTCCCGCTTTATTGACCCGTATCTCCCGGCTTGCGTGATCGACATGCTTGTGCATCCATTCCAGCATTTCGCCGTCATAGTAGTAATGCTCGTAGGGGATTTTCGCAAAAGCGACCCTCGCACCCTCTTCGATATTTTCACCGAATCCCCCGTCGTGATGAGAAAGAAATCGCACCTTGCCCCGTCGCAGAAGACGCGCATGATAGATGGGATAGCCTGGCGCGTACCCGAGGCGCTTTCCCCTCAGAAAGAAATAGGAGGGCACCATGACGGCGTCCGCCGAAGCCAACTCCAGGTTCACGGCGGTCATAGCCCAATCGAAGAATTCTTTTTGAAACACCTCATCGGCATCGATAAACAGCACCCAGGGCGTGCTGATGTCACATTCTTCAAGCGCATAGTTTCTTTGCTGCGCATAACCTTCCCAGTCATGCTGACGGATCATGCAGCCATATTGTTTCGCTATATCGAGGGTCTGGTCAGTACTCCCGGAATCGAGAACAACCACATCGTAACCCGTTGGAAGGGCACTCAAGCAACGTGCCAAGGTTTTTTCCTCATTTTTGGTGAGTATGACGACGGTCAATACCCTTCCGCTATGATTCATTTAAATCTCCAGACTTTTGGTGCGCTACCTGCACCCATTCCAACCAAGGCTTCGCGATCAGCGCGACGACCAGAGCCTCGGTACCAAAATATATCGGAGCCGCAATGGCGGCGCCCATCAATCCCTGCCACTTCACCATGACCGGTATGCTTATGGCAGCGCTAATCACCCCGGCCACTCGCCCACGCAAGACCAGCCGAGTTCTTTTCCTTGCATAAAGGGGTTGGGCAAGCACAACCCCGGCCGCCTGCAGCGCACACCCCATCCCGATGATCGGCATCAGCACTGCTGCCGATTGGTAGGCCTCGGCGAGAAGCAGTTCGGTAACCCAACTTTTCAACAAGACGAGCGCCAAAACGCCCCCGAGCCCAACGGCAACGACACAGATCAACCAAATGCGAAACACTCTGCGTGCGGACTCGCTTTGATCTCTGGAGAAATGATTGAAATACACCGGCTGAAAGGTGCGCAACAGTACCATGGAACTACGGTTGAACGCCTCGTTGATCAGTGTGTATGCTGCCGCGTAGATGCCCACATCCGTGGCGGTCATCAGATAGCCGATAACATAGCGATCTCCGAGGGTATTGAACCACCCGACGAGTTCCAGGGGGATCAAAGGCCAGGCATAGGCCAGAATCTCCTTGCGAAGACGTCGATAAGCAGACGACCGAGGCTTCGCTATTTCCTTGGCATCTCCCCGATGAACCTTGAACCAAATCGTGTTCGCCGCAAAACTGGCCAGCGTATAACCCAGCAGGATCAAGACCGCATCGCCCCTCCCCCAAAGCACCAAGCTGATAGCTATCACTGGACGCAGGATGCTGTCGCAGGTCTGCCAAAGCGATGCCTCACGTTGACGGCGCTCGCCGATCAAAAGTTGCACGCCAAAATCTCGGCGCACTGTGGCGACGAGCAGCAGGCCTGATGCTACGAACAACCACGGCTTGTTCTCGCCGACATAGCCGTAAACCACGCAGCCGATCGCCATCAGGACTATCGCCAGCGTGACCGAGCGACTGATCAGTCCCCGAAGGATATGCATCAAGTCACTGCGCCGATGCTTCTGAATCGTTTCAGGCAGCAATCTCATTCCAGCAAAAACGAATGGGGAAGAAAAATTATTGACGCCTAAAGCCACTATGCCCACCATGAGTGCAACCTGTCCGAATACTTCAGGCGTCACCAACTCTGTCAGGACTCTGGTTCCCAAAAGAAGCACGATTCCGGATCCTATTTGACCGAGCAATGCCCAAGACGCATCGCCTACTATTCGGCTTTCAAATAGACTTACGAATATCCCATTGGCGGTAAGAACCCTACATAATCTCATATACATCAAAAAAGCCCGCTCCCCGCAACGTTCATTCGGACACTCAATATAATTTGCATGCAATCTCTTATCGATTTCAGGTGGCTATGATTGTTCACATTACCTCTCCCCTGATTGAACCGGACCACCCACTTCAACATCTTGCGCCACCCGAACGGGTGCATATAGCGGAAGCGCCTTGCGAGGCGTTCCCAGCACTAGCCCCCACAGGAACATGAGTATCGCATTTTGAGGAAAATACTCCCATAAATTAAAGGGTATGCCTGCCACAAAGATGAACGTCGTTACCACTAACTTACTTCGATGACCGGACAATTGTGAACTCATCCAAAGTAACGAAAGATAAGCCATTACACCAATCAAACCGTATCCGTTCAGCAGAAACAAGTACAAACTGTCGGAAATGAATTGTCCCGGAAAATGATCAGCACCAAACATAACGGTTATGGTATTCGACCCGAGTCCCAGTCCCCAGCCGAAGAGCAGGTCGGATGGCCCATTGATATTTGTTGTAAGTGTATTTAACCATGGCGCGATACGACCTTCTTCAGCAAGATCCGCATCTTGCCTGCCACTCAGAAGCGGCGTTGAAGCCAGAAACAAAAAACCAATGGCAAGCACCGGCGCCGAGAGAACTAGAGCCCAACGATCACGGGCACGCACGGCCTCGCATGCTCTGAAAAAAAGTACCAGGAAAGCGCTGAACATCGAGGTACGAGAGCCGCTCAAGATAGCCAGCAAGACGCTGAAATACATCCATTTACGCATTCCCAAGACCCCGGTCATCGAAAAAACCATGGTACAAGTCGCCATTGCCGCGCCGAACAGGTTCGGGCTTACGAAGGTACCCCAAGGCCGGCCTCCGCCCAGAATCGACACGCCAAACATTGTAGGCGCCCAAAGCGCCTGGGAGACCGCCAAGACACCCTGAATGACAATGTAATAGCGTAAATATGACGCAAACTTTTGGAGAACGAGTTCGCCCGCGCCTAGGCGGCTGACCATGAAGCCGATCAAGGCTAATGGCAGGTACTCGAAAACGCGCAGCCCGGCAATCGGCACCGCCAACGGCAGGTCCAGGTAGAGCGCATAGCCGACCTCGAATAACGCATAGGTGGCGATAATGCTAAGAAAGGCGAACGACTTGCCGGACAAGGCACCACGCCTGAATCTAGGCTCGAAAAAACTGTAAGTGACCACTACCAGCAACATGGCCTCGCGCAGTATCCTCAAACCGAAATCCTGTTCGCCATAGGTTTCCTGCACCCCGTTCCAGGCCGACTCGACCTGGGGCAGCGAAGCCACGACCGAAGCGCACACCAACGCGAACAGAAGAGCCGGCAAATCCCTTTCGAAGTGTATCTTCACCGCTTAAACCAGCTTCTCGTTGTCGTCATCTATGTCTTCAAAGGATGCCTCGACAGGTAGATAGTCGCGATCCTGGCGCTTGCCGAACCAGTCGCCCAGTGCTTCATATCCGGCCTGCAATACCGACTCGCTTTTGGGGTCCAAATCGTTACGCTGGTAGGCATAACCGTAATAAGGGTAATAAGAAGAGCCTTCTTTCATATCATTGATAATGAAGCCGTTAGGCTTCACGCCGACTTGTTGGAAACGCCGGAAACTGACTTCCAACTCATGCGCCGTGTAGCGGCCTTCCTTGACGACCAGGAAAGTGGCGTCGGCTAGCTTGCCGAGAATAGCAGCGTCGGTGGCGCCCAAAATCGGCGGCGAATCTATTACGATATGGTTGTAAAAGCTCTTCAATTGCTCCAGGGTTTCGGACAGCTCGCCGAGCACCAGCAATTCCGCAGGATTCAGCACCATGTTGCCCCTGGGTATCAGATCTATCCCGACCTCGGGCAGACTGACGATCACTTCGCCGAGCGTGGCATTGCCAGCCAACAGATCGGACAGTCCCGGCTGTTTGTCGATGGAAAATGTTTCATGCAGACGGCCATTGCGCATATCGGCATCGATGACCAACACCCTCTTCTTGATGCTGGCCAGTAAGGCCGACAAATTAGTGCTGACAAAAGACTTGCCCATACCCGGCGCCGGGCTGCTGATCATGATGACTTTACTGACGTTGCTCGCCATAGTCGCTTCCAAAGTGGTGCGCAAGCCTCTCAACGACTCCACAGAAATATCCAGCGGATCCTGACTTACCAGTAGATCGGATTGGCGATCCCTGCCCTGGTCAATCAGCCTCGCCAGTTTGCGCTGCTTCTTGCTATGCGGTATAGCGGCGTAAAGAGGCAGCCCCACCTGATATTCCAGCATGGCCGGATAATTGTCGTGACGTTGCAAGGAGTTCCTTAGGAACACCAAAGCCGATCCCGCGCTCAACCCGAACAGACTGGCGATGGCTAGCAACAGGCCCGGCCTTGGCCAATACGGCTTTTCCGGCGTAACGGCAAAATCGACGATGCGGGAATTACCCAACGATCCCGCCGCGGCAATGCGTTGTTCCTGGGCGCTATTCAGCAATGAGGTATAAAGTTCGGTATTGACCTGCACATCGCGCGACAGACTCACAACGCTCTGCTGAGTACGCGGCAGATCTTTGATCCGCTTGTTCAAAGCCGCCAGTTTGTTGTTGACGCGTTTGATTTGCGAGTTGGTGGCGATCATGTCCGGATGGGCGGATTCCAGACGCTGGCTTTGCTCGTCGTACTTCTGTTTGAGTTGAATGCCCAAGGTTTCCATTTCGGAAGCCTGCTTCAACAGTATTTCGGCCTCGGCGGAGATATCGACCGCACCATGTTTTTGCCGGTAAGCGCTCAAGCTTTGCTCGGCCTTTTCCAAACGTTCCTTGACAATGGGCAACTGGCTTTCAAGGAAAGCCAGTTTCTGACCGGCTTCCGCGGACTCCCAATTGACCGTCGCGTTGACATAGATAGTGGCAATGTCGTTGACCGATTTAGCGAGCCGCTCCGGATCCCGGCCTTTTAATTCGACACTGAGAATATCCGTGTCCTTGGAAACCTCTTTGACCGAAAAGGCTTTCTGCAAAGTTTCGATGGCGGCCAGCGAGGTTTTTCGCTTCACCTCGAAATGCGTGCCAGGACGCGCTTCGAGTTCGCTGAGCTTAACGGTCACCGGCGTACTCTCGCCGATGTCGGCGCTGAGGTATTGGCCTGCACCGCCTTCGGCCAGAAACTCATCCTTTGGCCCCAGTAACCGGAAACGGCCTTCCGCCAAAGCGATCAGGGTAAACTCCTTGTCCAGATAACGATCGGGCACCGTAAAAGTGTCTATCTTCAGCTTTTCGCCGCCCCAGGCCCAGCGTCCAAACCCCCACCAGGCAGTCGCGATGCCGTCATGGACGTCATGTTTGCGGGCCAGCGTTTCGCCGATGACCGGAAAATAAACCGGCGAAGATTCCACTACCAGATTGAGGTCTTCCACCACCTTACCCAGAACCGAACGGGAGCGGAGAATTTCCACTTCCCGTTGCGCTCTTGGATTTTCGGCTTCGGACGGCGAGTGATTCGCTTCGCTACGCAAATTAGCCGCGAGCAGCGCCTTGTTCTTGTCAATCCGCAACAGCGCGTCTGCCTTGTAAGTGCGCGGCGCCAGCACCAAATAGACCGTCGTCACCAACAATACGGACAATAAAGTCAACAGAATAGTCTTTCTGCCTTCGAACAGCAGGTCGACATAGTCTCGAATACTTACCCCATGCTCCTCGATCCGGGACAGACTCAAGGGCGGTAACAATGTAGCTTCGTTCTGTGAATACATTTCCATATCCCAATTAGGTGAAAATAAACTCTCTTTCTCTGACGCCATTACATCCCCATGAAGGCGGCGCGCGACATAACCGAAGTGAAAGACCCCGGTAGGATTTGGTTAAGCACACGGGACCACTGAGTGATACCCGCCGTACCCACGAAAACGGTATCGTGCGCTTGCAAGGAGAACTGGTCCGCAAGAATCAATGCATCCGGCGACTCAGCATCCAATTGAAAAATTTCCGGCTTCATCTCTCCCACTCGGATCACATAAATCTCGCCCGGACGCGAAGTATTGAAGTCAACCCCGTACGCTTCCGCGAGCGCCTGTGAGAGCGTCATTCTTTGACCATTCGCGATTTGCAGGGCCTGCTGCCGGCCGACCTCGCCCATCACGAACACTTTATTGTCCCTACGGTCCGGGATATTCAATACATCGCCATCCTTGAGCAGCAGGTTTTGGTCGGCGCCGCCTTTTTCGTATAGCTTCATAACATCGATCTTATAAAGCTTGCCATCGCGGGACAACGTTACGTTAGTCGTATCGGCTTCTTTGGTCACGCCGCCGGCGCGGCTGATGGCTTCCGCAATTGTTAAAGGCGTCTCATTCATGGACTGGATTCCCGGGTGTTCGACTTGGCCGACGACGGCGGCTCGATGGCTCTGGAAAGACAGCACACGGACATCGAGCTTGACTTTCTTGAAGTATTTGGAAAGCCCCGCGGTCAATAACTCCCGAACCTCATCGACGGTTTTCCCTCCCACCGGGACGTTGCCCACGTAGGGGTAATAAAGCGTACCGTCGTCTTGAACCATCTTGCCCGCCAAATCGGGGTTGATTTTCTCACCGCCCGGATCGTTTAGCTCTGGATGCTCCCACACCGTGATCTGCAGCCTATCGTGCGGGCCGATCTTATATGAAGTCATTGGATCATTATCAGCCGGAAGATTGCTGCCTCCCTGCTGTTTGGAATTTTCCCGATCGATAATCAAATCCGCGGTAATCGGGATGATCTTGGCTTTTTCCTTGACCAACTTGCCGTCCCTCATCGTGGGAACCTCTATATGCGACAACGGGCTGTTGGTCTTCATCTCCATGCCCGGCACCAAGGCGCACGCCGACAACAGTAAAACCGGTATCAGAGAAATTGATCTAAACATGGCAAGAGTTTCCTTAATAGGCGTTTTTATTGATAAAACCGGTTAAAACGGTTCGCAGTGCAATTTCAAGGTCGAACCAAACCGACCAATGCTGAATGTAATACAAATCGTGTTCGATGCGTCGATTCAGATCGGTGTCGCCGCGCCAGCCGTTCACTTGTGCCCAGCCGGTAATGCCGGCCTTGACCATGTGTTTTTTCATGTAGTTCGGCACCTGGTCCTTGAACACTTCGACAAAATCCGGACGTTCGGGGCGCGGCCCCACCAAGGACATGTCGCCCTTCAGCACATTGATCAGCTGCGGCAACTCGTCCAGGCTGGTTTTCCGCAAGAAACCGCCAAATCGGGTCGCCCGATTCTCGCCAGGCTTAGCCCAAACCGCGCCGGTTTTGGCTTCGGCATTCACCGGCATCGAGCGGAACTTCAACATCGTGAACTTGCGGTTATTCCAACCGACGCGTTCCTGACGATAAAACACCGGTCCGCGCGAACTCAGTTTGACGCCGATGGCGATCAACATCATCAACGGAGTGATCAACAGAAGCAGGATGAATGCCAACAATCTATCCTCAATCTCCTTGATATAACGGTTAATGCCATGCAGCGGCGAAACCGAGACATCCAGAGTCGGTATGCCGGCAACCGTGTTCAGGCTGAGGAACTTGCTTTGCTTGAAGGCAAAACAGTCTATGACCAACCGGATACTGACCGGCAAATGCCGCAGTTCATATTGAGCGCGTTCAGCCAGCGATTCGCCGGGGAACGCAACCCAGACTTCATCAATCGCTTCCTTGCTGACGATAGCGGCAAGGTCTTCCACTTTTCCAAGCCGCGGCAGCGAAAAATCGCTATCCTTAACCCTCGCCTCAGTCCGATCATCGACATATCCGATCACGTGCAGACCCGCCCAGGATGAATGGCTTAACTGGCGGCTGACCGCAACCGCCATGTGGTTTAACCCGACCAGAACAATGCGGCCTTGGGACCAGCCGTGCGCGCGCATCCATTGCAGCACGCGGGAAAGCAAGCTCCGGGCAGCCAGGACGGACACCAGTCCCAGCACCCACCAGGTGATAATCCAGCGATAACTGGAGCCAAACCAGAAATGCAGACGAATCAGGGCGACAATGGAAATTACCGATAAGATGGCGGATACCCAGGCTCTGACGATACGAGGGATTTCTCCACGCATCGCATCATTGCGCCAGGGTCGGTAAACCTGGCCGATTTCGAAAAAGATAATGGCCGCCAACACGCCCAGCGCTATCACAATCCGATAGTCCTGATCGATGACGAACTCTCTAAGCCAAAAATAATGAGAAACCCAAGCGGCGCCAATTAACATGGCTATGTCGATAAACCGCAGCAATAGGATCACCGTGTGTCCATATTGCTTGAAGAGTCCGTTGAAGATGTTACCTAAACCGAGCGGCATATTCCCTACTCCCCTATTCTGTCTGTATTCAATGATGTCCGGTAAAGCCATTGACTCTCAAAACCATCGCGACCGGCGTTACGCATAAGTCACTTCGATGGCGTCAAGCATACAGAGGCAACATGAGAGGAAACCGCAAGGTTTGATTAAAATTGGATGAAGCTTGAATTAATTTTGGATGAGGATTTATGGCGAACCCTCACGCCCGGCGTGAATATTTCGCTCAGGGAGCTGCCTAACGCGGCAGACAGACCACCTAAGGTCGTCATGCCGAAAATTGACTGGAAACTCGTTATCGATCGAGACTGCCGGGATAACCCGGCAATCTCGTGTTAATGATTGTTAATCTGATAGAACCGCAATGCGCCGGCAAAGGCGCATTGCGCACGCAACCGGGCGTTGATGCGCTGCCTGCCTATCCGCCCGTCAACCGCTCATAGTCGGCACGTGCCAACACATAAACGGGGCTGGCGGAGACGGGGATGTTCGCGTAACCCGAGGCGTCAACCCGAAGATCTTGGCGCTGTCCCACGACGTTCACCAGCACCCAGCGTTTACCGGGATCAAGCCGTAACGGCCAATCGCCGCTCGTCTCATCAGACCGCCATATCATCAAGGTTTCGCCGAAGTAGGCCGCCTGGACATCGGCGTTCTTGGTATCAACAGCTCGATAAGGCAAACCGTCGATCAAGGCGCTCGCCGTATACAGTGCTGCCTCGCCGGGCTTGTGGCCCATCGAATAATCCCAGATCCGGCCATAAGCCAAGTCGTATTCGTGGCCTATACAGAACGCCAATCCCAGATAGTCGCTGCGGCTATTGACCCAGGCGATTATTTTCGCGACCTGTTCGGCCTGCCAGCGGCGTCCGGTCAGGCCATGCATGGTCTTTGCGCCGGTCTCGCCCAACCAGAAAGGCAGCTTGTTTTTCCTGCCCAGGCTCGCGTAAGCGGCCAGCACGCCGCGCTCATCCTCGCTTTCCCCATTACCGATGGAGCCGCCGAAACGCGGCGCTTGTTGCGGGTAGGCATGCACATCCCAAGCGTCCTGATAACGATCCAGGCCCAATTGCAACACCTGTTTGAACCACGCGTCCCCGCCCGGCCGCACTAGACTGCCGCCGACATAATGGGCATCGCTGCGCGCCTTGTGCGCCTGCTCAAATTCCCACTTGGCCCGTTCCACCCAATGCGAGGGTTCGCGCAGCTTTTGCCATTCCCCCTCACGACGAATGTCGATTTCGTTGGTCGACTTGAAGAAGCGGGTAAATTCTGCAGCGGCGTTAATGAATTTTTGTCCGTCCGCAGGATTGTCGTTCAACCAAAAGCTATCGCCCGACGCATCGGCAAACAACCGCAAGTCGCGCTGCTTCGCCCGCTCCCACTGTGGCCGATACTGCGGATCGAACCCCGGATAGCTGCCGTAGCTTTGGTAAATCCCCATCCGTTCCAGCCAGGTAAAATAGCCGCCCTGTCGACGAAAGCTCTTGTCGCCTTCGGCCAGGGCGTAATAGTCGTTGTTCCAGAGTTTTTTGCGATCCAAACGCCGTTTTTGCTCGGCCGCTCCCCGAACTACCGAAAAACCGTCCGCAGGATAGTTCATAATCAACTGGCCGGCGGACGTATACAAGGACGGATAAACCGCGTAATAACCGGATTCTTTAATCTTGCCGAAATCCACTTCGACTTGCCCTGGAAACAGACCGCCAACTTCCTTTACCTCCACCTCGTTGCCGCCGTAATCCACCAGACGCAAGCGCAGTTTAGCCTGAAAACGCGGTAAAGGCGCCGGCAAACTCGTTTCCTCCAGAATCGGATGCCAGCGCATGTCCACGCCCAGTTTGAGCGAATCGCCCGGATACGGGAGATTCGCCGGAGCATCCACGAAGATCAGCGGCCGCAACCTGGCGGCGATGCTGTTAAGCTTCGGATCGGCCGAGGGATCGGTCAGTTGCGTCTTGAGCGAATCCAGCGGCCGGCCGGAGGCATCGGTAAACTTTGCGGCGAAATAAAACCTTTGCCCCTGATCATGCTGCATGACCAGCTTAACCAGCAGGCTATGCCAGCCTGGCGACAGATTCAGCGTCGCGGCTTGCGGCGCTTCGGGGCGATCCGACAACGCCGTTTCCGCCAAACCTTCGGTGGTCAGTCCGTGCAGCAGGGTTTTTAGGTGCTCCACCGCAGATGAAAATCCGGCTGGCGGATGCGGATCATCATTCAATTCGAAAGGCCGGCCATCCAGCCAACCCGTAGTTCTGATGCCGGACTGTTTGAGATGCAGCAGCGCCTGCGAGGCTTGATCGGCATGCAGGTAGAGCTGCGCATAGCCGCTGCCGCGTGACCAGCCGTAGGCATGGTCGGTGCTGGCAGCGATGTCGGCGCTGCCGTCGGCTTGTGTAGCTGCCGCCTGCCAGGCCAGCATTTTGCCGCCCATCATTTGCAGGCTGAGGTAGGGCTGGCCGGGATTCGGCCGCAACACGGTTTCGCTATCCAGCCCGACCGTCGAAAGACCTGCCAAGCCATCCTGCAATCCCCCCACCAGCCAAGTTTCCGGGATGCCGGCCTTAAGCGGTTTAGGAACATCGGCCGCGGCCGCGGTCGGTGCAGGCATCAGGCCGACTTTTTCCGGATCGGCAAGAAACCTGGCCACCTCCGCTTCGCTGCCGGGCCTCGCCAGCACCCCTAGCACAGCGTAATGATCGTCGGTCATCACCGCGGCAGGCAATGCCGGCAGGTTCAAGTCGCGGACCAGCGCATCGGCGTCCGGCCCCATCAGATACGCGACCGACAGTTTTTCATAGCGCGCGCGCACGGCATCGGCCGCCAGCCCCCGAAACAGGATGTCATTCTGTTCGCCTTGGCCGTCAAGCAGATACAGGCGGCGCTCGGCATTCGGCAAAGGCTTGGTCAAGGCCAGAAAGCGGTTTCTGGCCTGAGCTTGGTCGGCGGTCATCCAGTCGCCCAACGGCGTTTCCAGTTTCAGCAAGAAAGCGTCAAAGACCTTGGCTCTGTCGGCCTTGCCGGTGTTGTGGATTGTCAGCCAACGATCGCCTGGTAATACGGTTACGGTGACTGAAGCTTCCAACCACTGATAGTCCCAGGGCGTCGTATTGGTCAGCACGAAATCGCCGCGAATCGCCAATTGTTCGGGCTGCGCCCCTGCCCTGACGGTAAAGTTTTGTGCCACCTGGGAGACCTCGCCGCCGCTTTTGTAACGGGCGAAAATACGGTACTGCCCCGGCGTAATCGCCGGATCGAGGGCGAAACGAAAATCGGCATCCCAACTGCCGAACCCCTGGTGAAAAACCTGAACCTCATCCTTCTCGGTCAATACCGACTCGGCGCCGGAGCCCGCAGTGGCCTCGCCATGCCGAACTTGCAGCGAATTATTTTTTTCGTCAGCGGCAAAGGCGGGCGACTTGCCCAGATCCAACAGTATCAAGGGTTTATCCGCCGTGCCGCTGGCCGGCAGCACCGCTAATGGCGAAGCCAGGATAAAGGCGTCGAAAACCTTGGCGTCATGCCCCGCGCCGCTATCCGTGACCTCAATGACCGCGTCATCTGCCTTCAGGGTGATCGGCGTCTCGGCTGCTATCCAGGCGTAATCCCAACCCTTGGGTCTCATGGACAGCGTGCCGCGCAATTCCAGCCTGGAGGTATCCGGTCCGGCCCGAACTTCGAAGGTTTGCACACAGACAGCAGGGTCTCCGCCCTGCCGCCAGCGAGCCCAAAAAGTGTACGGTCCGGCCGGAAAGCCGGATCCGGACTTGAAGCGAAAACCCACTTTCCAGCTGCCGAAGCCGGGATGCAAAGAGCTGATTTCATCCTTGTCAGTGTGAATCGAAGTGTCGCCTTCATGGCCTGAGATTTCCCCGGCGAACACTCTCGTGGTCTTATCGTCAACGCCCGCCGACGGCGGCCCATTGCCCAGCTCAAGCAACAGAACGGGCCTCTCGGCGCTGCCTTGTACCGGCAATCCCGCGATGACGCCGGCATGACCAAGAGACGAGCAGGCCAGCGCAAAGAGCACCGCTTGTGCGATCAGAATAAATACGGTTAATGGCTTCATAACTTAGAAAAATTTGGATATGGAACAAACCGATACGCTCGCAAGAGGGTGAGCGCTGCGATACAAAGCGTGTATAATAGTGGATATTCTGTCGGGTTAGCCAGCAAATGCGGCTGATGAACATATGGATTTTTCGATGCCGAAATCGAATTTTCATCCAGCGCGCCATCCCAAATAGATTGTTGGAAAGGGACTTTTGACGATCAAACATGTCAAATTATGAAAGAACTGATTACCAACTTTGTTCGGGATATGTTCAGAAAGCCGGATTCGTCGAAACTTTTATCGGCATTGTCGGGGCGACTGAGTTCCCTTTTCGGCCGGATCAAATTCAAAAACAGCTTATCATTAAAATCCCTCATCCTTCTAGGATTTGTCATCGCCGTTATCCCTCTGTTTCTAGCCGTGCTGTACGCGGCTTTCGGCATGCGCGAGACCTCGGCTTTGGGCAGAACCATTAACTCGCAGATCTTCGAACAAACTAAAACCGTACGCCTGGTTTTGCAAAAGACTGCCGATATTGAACGCAAAGCCAGACTATTCATTTTGCTGTCGGACCCGGCCCTACGCCAGCCGTATGAACGGCAATCGTATGAAACGGCGCGGGCATCGTTCAAACAAGCCTTGGACGCCCTGCTCAAGCTCAATGTGGCAAACAAAATCGCTCTGCTGGTCAACGAATTAGCCGAAAAAGAAAAACTGATTTATCAGCAGATCATCGGCTCGATGATCGACAGTAACCCTCCCTTGCCGGTCGATGAGGCGTTCCAGGGGCTGCGCGAGGCTTCCAACACCCTGTCACGCGAATTCGAGAGTCACGTCGATCATGAGTTCACCGAATTGCGTCTGCAGTCGGAATCCCTGGAACAGGGTCTGTTAACCAAGGCCGCGGTCCTGTTATTCATCTCATTCGTTTTCATCGCAGCGCTGCTGGTCGTCCTGTCGCGCTCCCTGCGCCAACTGGATGCATCTATCCGTCAGTTAGGATCAGGAGAACTCGAACACCCGATCAGCGTAACTGGCCCTGCGGATCTGCGCTATCTGGGCGACCGTCTGGAATGGCTGCGCACGCATTTAAAAGAACTGGAGGTTTCGAAACAACAGTTCATGCAAAACGTGGCCCGCGAAATCGAACTGCCGTTAGCGAGTATACGCGAAGGCGCCGAACACCTCGTGAACGAGGCGGATAAAGAAGCCGATAGCGCACAACAGACTCTCGCACTGAATCTGAGCACCAATGTTGAAAAGCTGAAAACGGTGTCCGACGAATTGCTTCGTTACAGTCAAATCAGCATAAAACCGGAAATGAACCGCAAGCAAACCATCAATATGAAGGACTTGCTTGAATCGGTCATCAAAGATTTTGAAATGTCGCTTCAAGCCAAATCGATTACGCTGAAAAAACTGGTCAGGCCAGTCGAAATTTCCGGCATTCACGAACAGTTGCGAAACATTATCGAAGAGTTGATGTCGAATGCGGTGAAATATTCACCCCCGGGCGGCGAAATACGCATCATGCTTCGCGATGCAGGCACCCAGATGGAATTGGAAATCGAAGATGAGGGCCCGGGTATTGAACCCGACGAACGTTCGCAGGTATTCGAACCTTTTTTCCGCGGCAAGGACGCCGAAGGCGGCGATCATGCCGAGGGAACCGGCCTGGGGCTGGCTATCGTCAAAGAATATGTCGCCAACCACCAGGGTAAAGTCGAGGTGATCGACTCAAGACAAGATCAACAGGGAGCCCGCATCCGCGTTCAAATACCGCTGACCGGAGAAGCCTGAACAATACGGAACCACTATCTCTATGTTTTCATTATTTTCTATTCGCCGCATCAACTTAATACTCAGCCTATTGCTGCTGACCGGATGCTATCATTATAATTCCAGCTGGAACGCTTTTTCACCCACCTATTACAACGACCCCTATTCACAGCCGGACTTTGATGAACTGCTCGGTTTCGGAGCGACCCTGGCCAACATCCCCCCCTCTTCACGTGCCGAGACATGCCGCACGTTATTGAAACGCCAAAAAGATTCTCGCTATCCCGAACCGGGAATTCAGTTGCACCTGATGGCAGGCCGCTTGCTTTCCGATGCCTGTGGCGACATTCCGAGAATTCTGAATGCCGTTGGCGCTATCCCACCGCGACAGTTGTCCGATGATCGGACACGGAAACTTGTCGCCATTTACACCGAAGCCTTAAAACGTTTGAACAACCAGTCGAGAAGACTCGGCTCCGTGGAACGCATACATAAAACGGTGCCGAACGGACTCGAACCGAAAGAAACAACCGGATCAAAGACCGATGAAAACCGTCTTTTGAGAGAAAAACTGGAAGCCATCCGCTCTATGGAAAAACAAATGGATCAGAGCAGCGGTACAAACTAGAACGCATGTTTCGTTTCCGTTTGGCGATTGCGATCGCCGTTTCTTTCGGCTTTGTTTTGTTTTTAGGAGTCGCACTGTATTGGGGATCAAACCAGGTTGCCCGCCATTTTCAGCGCAGCCAAACAGCCTATGAAGCCTTTGACCATTATGAGCGCTTGTCCCAGGAAGCCTATCGCCATTTCAAACAACGCATGGACAGACTGATCACCGCAAATCCGAGCGCTGAAGCCGGCGTGGCATCTTCCAGGCAGCGGCTCTACGAAGCGATGCAGGTGCTTAGAAACACCGCGGTAATGACGACAAATGCTGACAGTCAGGTTGTCAATGAACCGGCCCAAACCGCCGAACTGGGAAGAGTTGCCCATTTCACCGCCTTTCTGGATGCCAGCGAATACCGCTTCGACGAAGTCGAACGCCTGCGTCAGCAGGGTAAGCTCGAAATAGCGGTTCAGGCACTTTCGAAATTCTCGGAAGAAGAAATCGACGGAAAATTCCAGCCACTAATCGATGCCGCGATCGGCGCGGAACGTGAAAAGGCTGGCAAGGCAAAGCGGGAACTGGAAAATCTGGTGGCGCAGTCGCGTTGGATCGCCATTCTGGCATCGTTGCTTGCAGCGCTTTTCAGCCTTACGTCCGGCGTATTACTGCTTCGCGGCGTCAGGAAGCCTATTGAAGCATTGATGAAGGGTACCGGCGAAATCGCTGCCGGCAATCTTGATTATCGCATCGATCTCGATAGCCGCGATGAATTCGCCTATCTTGCCAGCCACTTCAATCAAATGGCGCAAGAACTGAAAGTTCAGCAAGATAAACTCCGTGAGGGGCGTGCCGTGCTGGAAAAAAGAGTGGCCGAACGGACCTTCGAACTCAATCGCCTGAATGAAGAATTAAAAAGCATGGATATTGCGCGGCGGGAGTTTTTAGCCGACATCAGCCACGAGTTGCGCACGCCGATTACTGTGATACGCGGGGAAGCCGAAGTGACCCTGCGCGGACAGGAACGCGAGGCTGACGAGTATAAAGACGCTTTACAACGCATCGTCGAACTGTCGATGCAATTGGGGAAATACGTCAACGACCTAATGTTTCTGGCCCGTACCGAAACCGCCAACCTCCAATTTGAATGGGATAGCGTGGACCTGTCCGAACTCGTGGCCAGCGTCGTCGAGGATTTTCAGGTGATGGCCGAGGAAAAGACGATTTCGGTTGCTCTGGAGGCCCCCACCGGCCCCGTCAGGGTGCGCGGCGACAAACAACGGCTTCGACAGGTGCTCTTCATTTTAGGCGACAATGCCTGCCGCTATTCGAATCCTGGAGGACACATTACTGTCGCCTTAGGGATGTGCGAAAACGAAGCCAGTTTCAGCCTCACGGATCAGGGCATAGGCATCCCCGCCCAAGATTTGGAGCGAATTTTCAATCGCCACTTCCGTAGCCAGAATGCCCTCCGTTCACGGGAGGATGGCACGGGCCTGGGCTTACCGATGGCCAAGTCAATCCTAAAGGCTCACGGCGGACGCATCACAGTAACCAGCGTAGAACACGCCGGCTCAACATTTACTGTAACTCTACCCCTGTTTTCGCCCGGGCCGGATGACTATCCAGTCAATGCGTCATAACTTAATTCCAACCATTTTATAGGTATCGCCTACATGCGAGTTCTGCTAGCAGAAGACGATGAGCGAATTGTCGATTTTATTCAGCGCGGGCTGAAAGCCGAAGGCTATGCCATAGAGGTGGCCCATAGCGGGCCGGAAGCCATAGCGCTGGGTACCAAGGGTCAGTTTCAGGTCATCATTCTGGATTTGGGCTTGCCCGTCCTCAATGGCCGACAGATTTGCGAGCACTTGCGCAGCAATGGCGTCGACACCCCAATTCTGATGTTGACGGCCAGAGATACTGTGCAGGATAAGGTGGCCGGCTTGCGCTCCGGCGCCGATGATTATATGACCAAACCCTTCGCATTTGAGGAACTGTTGGCCAGAATCGAGGCACTGATGCGTCGCCGGGGCGGCGAGATCAAAACAGAAATCAAGGAATTGCGGATAGCCGACCTGGTATTGAACGGGGAAACGCACGAAGTGAGGCGGGGCGACACAGTTATCGATCTAACGCCGAAGGAATTTGCTTTATTGGAATGCCTGATGCGTATGCAGGGCAAGGTGTTGAGCCGTACCCGAATTATTGAACAAGTCTGGGGCTATAGCGCCGATCCCTTGACTAATGTGGTGGATGTCTATATTCGCCAGCTGAGACGAAAAATCGATGATGATTTTGATCTAAAATTGCTCAAAACTGTACGTGGATTCGGCTACAAACTGGATGCCTCCTAGGTTCTGCCGACATTTTGTAATCATCCTACAACTTTGCTGTCGATTTTGGACGAAGATGCGTTATAAACCGAGTTGAACTACACTTCGGCGGAGATACTGTACGCCCTGCTGCCGGATCAAGGCCGGGTCCAGATTGGGCCAAAAGAAAAATGTCGCGTTTTACTGAACTCTGCGTACCGGATTTTGCGATATGCGGTGCGCGATGGCGTATATTGCCGACTCCATTGCGCAAATGGAATTCTGTTTTTAAACGCTTCTCCGCGCCGGCGCCATTCAAACCTTGCTCGGCGCTGCCAGGCTTAATGGTCTAAACCCCGCTGTTCGGATAACCGAGTCGCAGGAACATTGTCGGCCTCGCCCACTGAACAGCTTACACGGTAGCGTTGGACGCTTGTGATGGTACCCGCGGCGGACTCAATCCAGAATCTTCAGCTTGAGCAACTGCACGCGCCGGGTATCGGCCCTGACCACCTCAAAGCGCATATTATCGACGGTCAGATTTTCGCCCTTCTTCGGCATATGTTCGAGTTCGTTGACGATAAAGCCGCCGACAGTGTCGTACTCATCGGTCGCCAGATGCGTATTGAAATACTCGTCAAATTCCTCGATCGGCGTCAGCGCCTTGACCATGAACTCTTTTTCATTGCGCTGCAGGATGTAGCTTTCGTCTTCTTGCTCGTCGTGCTCGTCCTCGATCTCGCCAACGATCTGTTCCAGCACGTCCTCGATCGTGACCAAGCCCGCCGCCTGGCCGTATTCATCGACCACGATCGCCATGTGGTTGCCCTTGGTGCGAAGTTCTTTCAACAGTACATTCAAGCGCTTGCTTTCCGGCACCAGAATGACCGGACGCATGATTTGCTCGACTTTCAGCTGCTTGTTTTCGAGTGAATGCGCAAACAGATCCTTAACCAACAAGACGCCGACCACTTTGCTGCGATCTTCTTCGATAACCGGGTAGCGCGAATGGCCGAATTGGGTAACCAATGGAAACAAGGTATCGAGCTCCGCATCCTTCGGTACCACGACCATCTGTATGCGCGGAATCATGATATCCCTGACCCGCAGTTGCGATACCTGCAATGCGCCTTCGATCATGCTCAAGGCGTCGGTATCGAGTAAGTGATTTTCCCTGGCATCGCGGAGAATTTCCAACAGATCATCCAGGTCCTGAGGCTCCCCGCTCAGCAGCTGGCCGATTTTTTCGATCCAGCTTTTCTGCGAGGAGTGCCTACTCGGGGGTTGCCCTTCACTCATTCGTGTATGACCTCTATATAAGGGTTTTCTATATGCAATTTTTTTAGAATCGCGATTTCTTTCGTTTCCATTTCTTCGGCTTCACTCTCTTCGATATGATCATAGCCCAATAAATGCAAAAGGCCGTGAATGATCATATGCGCCCAGTGATCCAAAAGCGGTTTGTGCTGTTCCAAGGCTTCCCTCTCGACCACCGGGGCGCAGACGACCAGATCGCCGAGCAGAGCGGCTTCCCCGCTTTCGGCCTCGTCCAGACCTTCCGGCCATTCGAACGGAAAGCTCAGTACATTAGTCGGGCCTTGCTTGTGCCGGTATTGCAAATTCAGTTCGGCGCTTTCCTGTTCACCGACGATACGAATCACGCAGGCACAACTCTGGCCGCTTTCTTCCAAGGCCGTATCGATCCACTTGACAACCTGCCGACGGTCGGGCTGGCCCGGCGATTTGAATACGCGCTGAATGTCGACGTTATGACTTGGGCGCTTTGGCGGTTTTATCATAGGCTTCATAGGCGGAAACAATGCGCTGCACCAAAGGATGCCTGACCACATCGCGAACGCCGAAATAAGTAAAGCTTATGCCTTCGACATCTTTCAACACGTCCAGTACTTGCCGTAAACCGGACATTTTTTCGGAAGGCAAATCGATCTGCGTTAAATCGCCGGTCACCACCGCGGTCGAACCGAAGCCGACCCGGGTCAAAAACATCTTGATCTGTTCGGTGGTGGTGTTTTGCGCTTCGTCGAGGATGATGAACGCATCGTTCAAGGTCCGTCCGCGCATGAACGCGAGCGGCGCCACCTCGATGATGCCGCGCTCCATCATTTTCTCGACGCGCTCGAAGCCGAGCATTTCGTACAATGCATCATACAACGGACGCAGATAGGGATCGACTTTTTGCGCCATGTCGCCCGGCAGAAAACCGAGTTTTTCACCCGCTTCGACCGCCGGACGCACCAGGATTATCTTACTGACCTTTTCGTTCTGCAACGCCTCGATCGCGCAGGCGACCGCCAGATAAGTCTTGCCGGTGCCGGCGGGGCCGACGCCGAAATTGATGTCATGGCTGACGATCTTCCGGAGGTAATCCTGCTGGTTGACGCCCCGCCCCCGAATCAGACCGCGTTTAGTCTTGATCGCGATGATCGGCTGGCTCGGTTCCTCAGGCGCCGACAGGATCGCATCAATCGACGCATCCTGCATCGCCAGATGGATCGCTTCGGAGGTCAGAATTTCCTTTTCGGTTGTTTCAAACAGTTTGTGCATTAGCGCACAGGCGGCCTTGACCGATGTATCGACGCCGGTCACTTTGAATTGATTGCCGCGATTCGAAATTTCGACTTGCAGACGCGCCTCGATCTGACGCAAATGTTGATCGAGTTGCCCGCATAAATTGGCTAGCCGGACATTGTCGTCCGGCATCAGGAGCAGTTCCTGGACTGTCATGGATACTAAATCAGCTGTTGGCGACGATTTTATCGATACTGGAATCAACGATCCGGCCTCTAAGCGAATTCGGTAGCGCCTCGGTAATCAGCACATCGACAAACTGTCCGGCCAGCCGCGGATGCCCGATAAAATTGACGACCCGGTTGTTTTCGGTGCGACCCTGCATCTGCAAGGGGTTCTTTTTCGATTTGCCTTCGACCAGCACGGTCTGTACGGTGTTGATCATGCTAAGCGCAATCGCGGCCGCATTTTGATTGATGCGGTTCTGGAATCGCTCCAGACGTTGTTTTTTGACTTCCATCGGCACATCATCGGGCAAATCGGCCGCCGGCGTGCCGGGGCGCGCGCTATAGATGAAGCTGAACGACAGATCGAAGCCGATCTCATCGACCAGCGCCAGCGTATCAGCGAAATCCTGCTCGCTTTCGCCAGGAAAACCGATGATAAAATCGGAAGACAAATAAATGTTCGGACGCACCTCTCTGAGCTTCCGAATCTTTTCGATATAGTCTGCACGCGTATGTCCACGCTTCATCATTTTCAGAATATGATCGCTGCCTGATTGTACCGGCAGATGCAGATGATCGACCAGCGCCGGAATTTCGGCAAACGCTTCGATCAGGCTGTCTGTAAATTCGACCGGGTGCGAGGTAGTAAAACGAATCCGGTCGATGCCGTCGATAGCGGCCACGTGATGCAGCAGCAACGCGAAATCGGCAATATCGCCATCATCCATTTGGCCGCGGTAGGCATTCACGTTTTGGCCGAGCAGATTGACTTCGCGCACGCCTTGTTTGGCCAAGGTAGCGATTTCGGCAATCACGTCGTTAAGCGGACGGCTGATTTCCTCGCCGCGGGTATAAGGCACCACACAAAAGGTACAGTATTTGCTGCATCCTTCCATCACCGAGACAAACGCCTTCGGCCCTTCGGCGCGCGGTTCGGGAAGCGCATCGAATTTTTCGATTTCGGGGAAAGAAATATCGACAACCGGTTTGTGTTTATTGCGAACCTGATCGAGCAATTGCGGTAAACGGTGCAGAGTTTGCGGGCCGAACACGATATCGACAAACGGCGCGCGCTTTTGAATCGCGTCGCCTTCCTGACTTGCCACGCAGCCGCCGACACCGATCACGACTTCGGGACGTTTTTCTTTCAGGATGCGCCACTGACCCAGCGCGGAAAACACCTTTTCCTGAGCCCTTTCGCGGATCGAGCAGGTATTCAACAACAGGACGTCTGCCTGTTTAGGGTCGTCCGTCAATTCAAAACCATGTGAAGCGTGCAGCACATCCCGCATTTTGTCGGAATCGTACTCGTTCATCTGGCAACCGTTGGTTTGAATATAAAGCTTTTGCGTCATATTGTTGAAATCATTTAACATCGCTAAGACTATGTTCTCAAAAGAAATAACCCGCGAGATGAAATAATGCTCAAAGCCTCCAATGTATCAATGACTATGCTCAGGGCGATTATCGAGAACCCTATGGGGTTGATATTATACCCTGAATCCCGGCTAAACAAAGAATCGACCGGCAATTTTCTTTTTTATTTTCAAGGAATTTTTGCGGTTTCTATTGCTTGGATGCGGATATTGCCTGATCAACGCCACTTTAAATAGGTTAAAATAGCGGGCTTTCCTTAGGATACAACATGCGCAGCCCTACCCACTTTGGCATACCATTACAATAACAAAATCAACGTGCAAAAGCCTTCTCCCCAATATCTCGTCGGCATCGATCTCGGCACGACCCATACCGTGGTCGCTTACGCGAAAATCGGCGAAACGCCCGCCCCAATTCAGATCTTCGAAATCGAACAATTAACTGCTCCGGGACAGGTTGCGGCTAGAAGCTTGTTGCCCTCGGTGCGGTATCATCCGGCCGACGGCGAACTGGCCTTGGCGGATATCGTATTCACCGCCGAAGCAGACAGCGCGGTAATCGGAGAAGCCGCTCGCATGCTTGGGGCCAAAACCAAGGGCCGCTTGGTCGCGAGCGCAAAAAGCTGGTTGTCGCATCCCTCTGTCGACCACAACGCCGACATTCTGCCCTGGGGCGGCGGAGAAGATGTAAACAAGGTGTCGCCTATCAGCGCAAGCGCGAGCTATCTGGCGCATGTCCGTAAGGTTTGGGGCCATCGCTTTCCGGAGGCTCCGCTCAAGGATCAAGACATTGTAGTTACGGTGCCGGCCTCGTTCGACGAAGCTGCGCGCTCCTTGACGCTGGAGGCGGCGCGTCGCGCCGGCCTGCCGCAGATCCGTCTGCTCGAAGAACCGCAGGCAGTCTGCTATGACTGGCTGCGGCGCAATGCCGGCAACATCGGCGGCTTGCTCGCCGACGTACATTTGTTACTGGTCTGCGATGTCGGCGGCGGCACCACCGACCTGACTCTGATCAAGGTCGAACACGGAGGCCCGGAACCGAAGCTGACCCGGATCGGCGTCGGCGACCACCTGATGCTCGGCGGCGACAATATCGACTTGGCGCTCGCGCATCTGGCCGAAAGCCGTCTGCTAGGCGGCGAACAGCGCCTGTCCGCGGCCGAATTGTCGCAATTGCTCGAACAATGCCGAATCGCCAAAGAACGCCTGCTGGCTGACGACGCGCCCGAACAGGTCAATGTAACGCTGCTCGGCGGCGGCTCGAAACTGATCGGCGGTTCGCGCGTCGCCACCCTAAGCCGCGAGGAAGTGAGGACGATCGCGCTGGACGGTTTTTTTCCGTTATCCGGACGCGACGACCTGCCCGACCGCAAACGCAGCGGTGTCGTCGAATTCGGCCTGCCCTATGCAGCCGAACCTGCGGTCAGCAAACATATCGCCGCATTCTTGAAGCTTCATGAAAGCGCCGCGCGCGAAGCCACGCGCGGCCAGGGCAGCGCGCCCGACGCGCTGCTGGTAAACGGCGGCGTGTTCCGCAGCCAGACCTTGAGCCGGCGCATCGAGGAATTGTGCAAATCCTGGAACGCCGGCAAACTGACCGTACTCGAAAACCGCCACCCCGAACTCGCGGTCGCCTTCGGCGCGGTCAGTTACGCACTGGCCCGGCGGGAGAAAAAACTCAAAATCGGCGGTGGCGCCGCACGCAGCTATTTCCTGCTGATCGACACCGGATCGAAGGCAGAGCAGCAGCAAGGCGTCTGCATCCTGCCGAAAGGCAGCGAGGAAGGCGACGAAGTGATCCTGAAAGACCGCCGCTTCGCGCTGCGCCTTGGCATGCCGGTGCGCTTCCATCTGTGTTCGATGTCCGGCGATACACCCTATAAGCCCGGCGATATTGCCGACATCACCGAGCACTTTCATTCCCTGCCGCCGCTCGCCGCCGCCTTCGAGAGCGAAGACAGCGGGCATGGCGGCGAGGTTGTCGTGGAGTTAGCGGTCACCCAGACCGAGATCGGCACCTTAAAAATCGAATGCGTCTCGGTGGATGACAGCAGCCGGCGCTGGAATGTTGAATTCCAGATTCGCGCCCGCAGCCAATCGTCCCTAGCCGCGGATACTTCGCTGCCGCCGCAATTCGGCAAGGCGATCGAGCAAATCCAGGTCGTGTTCGGCTCGAAATCGAAAGCGGTCGACCCGAAAGCGGTCAAAAACCTGCGCGCCGATCTGGAAAAAACCCTCGGAGAAACGCGCGACGAATGGCAAACTCCGCTGCTCCGCTCCCTGTTTGCCGAATTGCTCGAAGGCGCCAAATTTCGCCGGCGTTCGGAACACCATGAACGGGTCTGGCTCAGCCTGACCGGCTTCTGCCTGCGCCCCGGCTTCGGCTTTGCGCTGGACGACTGGCGCGTCGAGCAGCTGTGGAAGCTGTATCCGCACGGCATCCAGTTCGTCAACGAAATCCAGAACTGGGCCGAATGGTGGACCTTGTGGCGGCGCATCGCCGGCGGCCTGAACGAAGCCGCGCAGGAACAGATTTTTGAGGACATCGCCAAGTACATCAATCCGGCCGCCGCGCGGCAGGCCGGCGTCGCCAAGCAGTTGAAGGCGCGCAGCTTCGATGACATCGTGCGCCTCGCGGCCGTGCTCGAGCGCCTGCCGGTCGCAAAAAAAATCCAGCTCGGCGACTGGCTGCTGAATCGCCTGCAAAAACCCGGCGAATCGAACCAGACCTGGTGGGCGGTCGGCCGCATCGGCGCCCGCATGCCGTTCCACGGCAGCAGCCATAATGTGATTCCGCCTGAAACCGCGGGCCTGTGGCTGCGGCAAATCGCGGAGGCCGACTGGAAAAAAATCCCGCAGGCCGGCTTCGCGGCGACCCTGATCTCAAGGATGAGCGGCGACCGCGCCCGCGATGTCGAGGACGAGGCGCGCCGTCAGGTCGTCGAAAAACTCAGGCTCACGAAGGCGCCGGCCGCCTGGATCGACCTGGTAGAAAACTACAAGGAACTCGATGAAAAAGAAGAACGGCAGATATTCGGCGAAGCGCTGCCGCCGGGCCTGAAATTGATCAACAAAAATTAGGGAAAACACCGCACTATGAAACTGATCGGCTTTATTTTATTTATTGGACTGATCCTGCTTTACTTTCTGGCCGCCGCATTCAAACTGGACATGCTGACGCTGGAAATGCTGAGTCATATCGCCATCCGTTTTTTGATTGGCTTCATGATCCTCGGCATCGGCGTGCTCTATGAGCATGTTATCCGCTTCAAAAGCTCGGTGTTCATCATTCTGACGCTGGTATTGGGCGATGATATTTTCGACTACTATCGGAACGTGAACAGCTTTACCCCTGAAGTGATCCTGCTCGGCATTTATATGCTGCTGTGGGGAGCATTGACGGGTTATGTCGCGATGCGGCTGATAAAAAATCGTCAATCGGAATGAAAGCTGCCCGATTGATCATTGCAGGTAAAATCCGCCCGCCCAGTCAAACGACTCGCCTCTGATCCACGCGCCCGCGCATGCTATTTAATTCCTATGTTTTCATTTTCGCCTATCTCCCGATTGTCTTTTTCGGCTATTTCAGCCTAGGGCGCTACAGCCACAAACTTGCGGCCGCATGGCTGGCGTTGGCATCGATTTTTTTTTACGGCTGGTGGGACGCACGTTTTACCGCTTTGCTGCTGGGTTCGATCGCGGTGAATTACAGTGCCGGCTATGCGATTGCCCAGCGGTTGTTTATTCGCCCCAAATTGCTGCTGATCCTGGCCGTCTCGTTCAATTTGCTGTTGCTCGGTTATTTTAAATATTTCAATTTTTTTATCGACAATCTGAATCAACTGGCCGGCGCGGGTTTTGAAAACACGCCGATACTGTTGCCGCTGGGCATTTCGTTTTTCACCTTCACCCAAATCGCTTTTCTGGTCGACAGCTACCAAGGCAAGGCCCATGAATACAACCTTATCCATTACACGCTGTTCGTGACCTACTTTCCACACCTGATCGCAGGTCCCGTCCTGCACCACAAGGAAATGATGCCGCAGTTCGCCGAGAGCTCCAGCGGCAAAATCGATGCCGGCAATGTCGCGATCGGCACCAGCATCTTCATCATCGCGCTGGCTAAAAAAATATTACTCGCCGACTCGCTCGCGGAGTTCGCCACGCCGATATTCGCCGCAGTTCATGCGGGCGGACATCCGATGCTGATCGAGGCCTGGATAGCCGCCCTGTCCTACACGCTGCAACTCTATTTCGACTTTTCGGCTTATTCCGAGATGGCGATCGGGCTCTCGTTAATGTTCAACGTCCGCCTGCCGATCAATTTCGATTCGCCCTACAAGTCCACCAGCATCATCGAATTCTGGCGGCGCTGGCACATGACCTTGTCGCGCTTCCTGCGCGACTATCTCTATATCCCATTGGGCGGAAACCGCAAAGGCACGATACGCCGGCATGCGAATCTGATCGCCACCATGCTGCTGGGCGGACTCTGGCACGGTGCGGGCTGGCCTTTTGTGATCTGGGGAGGATTACACGGCTGTTACCTGATGATCAATCATGTCTGGCTTGAGTTCAAAAAACGCAGGGGCTGGACAAAGGGTGGAAAAATCGCACAATTTTTGGCGGGGTTGCTGACTTTTACCGCGGTGGTCGTCGGCTGGGTCTTTTTCCGGGCGGAAACCTTACACGATGCGATCGACATGCTGCGCGGCATGGCCGGCATGAACGGCTGCGCGCTGTCCAGAAAATTGGCCGATTCCACTATGGAGAGCCTGTTGAGACCGCTCGACATACATTTCATCGGCACTTTACCGTTGACCGAACTGGATTCCGGGAATGCATTCAAAATCGTGCTCCCTTCTCTGCTGATCATCTTTTACTTGCCCAATCTGCAGCAATCCTTCGCGGCATACCGGCCGGCACTGCCGATCACCGATGCGCCGGCCGAACAAGAAAAACTCCCGCCAAGCGGACGCCTCGCATCGATTTGCCGTTGGCGGCCCATGCCAGCCCATGCCTGGGGCCTCGGGCTGTTATTCGTTTACACGCTGTTGCACTTTACGAAAGTCAGCGAATTCCTTTATTTCAGGTTTTGACGTGCCGCGATATTTAACCCATTTAGCCGCGTCAAGCTTACTGGCACTGGTCGCCGCGGTAGCCATTAACTGGCTGGCCGATCCTTATGCGATTTTTGGCACGCCTTCGATTCCCGATTTCAACGCCGCAAAGCCTGCGATCGCAACCAACGGCAGGATCTTTAAAATGGCGGGTTATCTCCATCGCCCGATGGAGGCGCTGATCTTGGGAACCTCCCGCGCATTGAACATCAGTCCAAAACATGAGGCATTTAGCGGCCTGCGCACCTTGAATCTCGCGATGGCGGCACAGCCGAATGCCGAAACCGCATTAATCTTCAAATATGTCGCCGAACACAATCGGTTACAGACCGCCGTCATTGGCCTGGATTTTTTTGCCTCGAATGCCTATCTTCCGTTTCCGGCCGACTTCAGCGAAGAAAATTTCTCTGCCGACAGAAAGTTAAAATTGCTGCTGTCATTCGATACATTGAAGGCCAGCAAAAACACCTTGTTCCGGCACGGCCCGGCGCCGATCGCGCCGGACGCGGCCAAGTTGAATGTCAAAAAGAAGTTCAGCAAACAAGCTTTTACCGCTTCCGAGAGAAGCTACATGTGGGGAGGCACCTATCTTCCCGCCCCCAAGTGCCGATACGCATTAGAAGCGGGAAAAGGCGAAACCGGCAAGGTCCAGAAAACCCCGCCGCTGGAACAAATCCGCGCCCTGATCGCCCTGGCCCATCGGCGCCAGGTCAAACTCTTCTTGTTTATTTCTCCTGCGCACGCACGGCAATGGGAAACGCTGGCCGCGTTGGGGCTTTGGCAGAAATGGGAGGAATGGAAACGGAAACTCGTCAGGATCAATGAAGAAGAAGGGCTACGCGCCGATCAGCACGCCTTTCCGCTATGGGATTTTAGCGGCTACACCCGTATTACCAGCGAAAACCTGCCGGGCGGGAACGACCCGAATGCCGAAATGTTCGGCTATATCGAGTCATCGCATTACAAACCGAATATCGGTAACTTAATCTTGGACAGACTGTTTGGCCTGAGCGTTCCGGAAAGACCGCTTCCGAAGGATTTTGGCGTCCGGCTTTCTTCCGCGAACATCGCGTCGCATCTGGCGAACGTCCGTTCGGCGAGGCTTCGCTATCGGCAAAACCACCCGCAAGACATTGCCGAAATCACCGCATTGGAGCGTCAGGTCAAGGCCGAAAGCCGATGTATTGCACGAGATGGAAATTGAACCCGGCCTCAAGCCAATATCATTTGACTAAGCTTAACAACACACCGGCCGCGACCGCGGAACCGATCACGCCGGCCACATTCGGCCCCATCGCATGCATCAGCAGAAAGTTATGCGGGTTGCTTTCCAGGCCCAGCTTATTCGCGACACGCGCGGCCATCGGTACGGCCGAAACGCCGGCCGCGCCGATTAACGGATTGATCTGAGTACTGCTGAAGCGATTCATGATCTTCGCCATGACCACGCCGCCCGCAGTGCCGATCGCAAATGCGACCGCTCCCAGCGCCAGAATGCCGAGTGTCTTGAATTGTAAAAAGGCTTCGGCGCTCAATTTCGAACCGACCGACAAGCCTAAAAAGATCGTCACGATATTGATCAGCTCGTTTTGTGCGGTCTGACTCAAGCGTTCGACCACGCCGCACGCATTCATCAGATTGCCCAACGCGAACATGCCAACCAATGGCGCGGCCGACGGCAACATCAGAATGCATAGCAACAACAGCATCAGGGGGAAAACGATTTTTTCGGTCTTGCTGACCGCGCGCAATTGTTGCATCTCGATTTTACGCTCGTCTTCGGTAGTCAACGCGCGCATAATCGGCGGCTGGATCAACGGCACCAACGCCATGTAGGAATAGGCGGCGACCGCGATCGCGCCAAGCAAATCCGGCGCGAGCCGGGAGGCGACATAAATCGCGGTCGGGCCGTCCGCGCCGCCAATGATGCCAATCGCGGCAGCATCCCTCAGCGAAAACTCGAGACCCGGCACCATATTCAACGCCAACGCGCCGAGCAATGAAGCAAAAATGCCCAACTGCGCGGCCGCGCCAAGCAACAAGGTCTTCGGATTCGCGATCATCGGCCCGAAATCGGTCATCGCGCCGACGCCCATGAAAATCAGCAACGGAAAAACCCCGGTCTTGATACCGAAATACAAGTAATGCAAAATGCCGCCCTCTTCCGCAATGCCGGCGACAGGAATATTGCTGAGTACCGCGCCAAAGCCGATCGGCAGCAACAGCAAGGGTTCGAAGCCTTTTTTGATCGCCAGATACAACAGTACGAAACCGACCAGCATCATGAAGGCCTGGCCGCTGCTCATGTTATAAAGGCCGGTGCTCTGCCAAAGTGAAATTACATTTTCCATGAATGATCGTTTGAAGAATTTATGTTATAGCAAGTGTCCGTTTGCCCGCGGAAAAAACACCCCTGAGCCGCGCCTGTCTGCCTTTTGGCTGGCTCCAGGCGTTATAAAGTTATCAGCGCATCGCCTCCAGCGACGCCGCTGCCTTCCTTCACATGAACGGCGCTGACGACGCCCGCGAATTTGGAGCGCACTTCGGTCTCCATTTTCATCGCTTCCATGATCACGACGATCTCGCCGGCGGCTACCACACTGCCCGGACTGACCAGAATTTTCAGGATGTTGCCGGCCATCGGCGCTTCAACTATGGCACCGCTGCTGCCCGGCTGTGGCACCACGATAGGCTGGGCGGCTGGTTCGATCGTCAATCCGATACCGCCGGGCCCCACGGCCACATTGAAGTTTCTGCCGTCCACATTGACCACATAAGATTCGACCGCCTGCGCTGCCTTGCCTTGACCTTTTGCCGCAGCCGGCTCATTGCCGGTCTCGCCGATCGGCGCGGCTTCGAACGCGGAAGAATTACCGCGGTTGACCAGAAATTTCCAGCCGACCTGATTGAACATCGCATTGATCAAGGCGTCTTCTTCGACATTCTTGGCCAACTTGACGCCTTCTTTCTTGGCCTTTTCCCTCAACTCGGCAACCAATTTGTCCATTTCCGGCGCGATCAGATCGGCCGGGCGGCAGGTGACAGGAGCGCCGCCTTCGAGCACGCGTTCCTGCAACTGTTTGTTAACCGGCGCCGGCGTCGCACCGTACTCGCCTTTCAAGAGCCCTGCGGTTTCCTTGGTGATCGTTTTATAGCGTTCGCCACTGATCACATTCAACACTGCTTGCGTGCCGACGATCTGCGACGTCGGCGTGACCAGCGGGATGAAGCCCAAATCCTCGCGCACGCGCGGAATTTCATGCATTACCTCGTCAAACTTGTCGGCGGCGCCCTGCTCTTTCAATTGGCTTTCCATATTGGTCAGCATGCCGCCCGGCACTTGCGCGATCAAAATACGACTATCGACACCTTTCAGGCTGCCCTCAAATTGTGCGTATTTCTTGCGAATGCCCCGGAAATAGGCGGCGATTTCTTCGAGCCTGGTCAAATCCAGGCCGGTCGCGCGTTCAGTTCCTTCGAGGCTGGCTACGAGCGTTTCAGTCGGGCTATGGCTGTACGTCATGCTAAGGGGTGAAATCGCCGTATCGACCATATCGACTCCGGCTTCGGCCGCCTTGAGCAGACTCGACGCGCTCAAGCCGGTCGTCGCATGGCAATGCAGATGGATCGGCAGCGATGTGCTTTTTTTGAGGCGCGAAACCAGTTCGAACGCTTCGTACGGCTTCAATAGCCCGGCCATGTCCTTGATGCAAATCGAATGCGCACCCATGTCCTCGATCTTTTTACCGAGATCGACCCACGAATCCAGTGTATGCACCGGGCTCGTCGTATAAGAAATAGTGCCCTGCGCATGCGCATCGGTCCTCAGCACTGCCTTGACTGCATGTTCGATATTGCGCATGTCATTCATCGCATCGAAGATGCGAAACACATCAATGCCGTTGATGGCGCTGCGTTCGATGAACTTGTCGACCACATCGTCAGCAAAATGCCGATAGCCGAGCAAATTCTGTCCGCGCAGCAACATTTGCTGGCGCGTATTCGGCATGGCGGCTTTCAGCAAACGCAATCTTTCCCACGGATCTTCGCCGAGGTATCGAATGCAGGCATCGAAAGTGGCGCCGCCCCAGGACTCGACCGACCAATAGCCCACCTGATCAAGTTTTTCGCAAATCGGCAGCATGTCCTCGATACGCATCCGAGTCGCAAAAAGCGACTGATGCGCATCGCGCAACGCGACTTCGGTGATCGACAAAGGCTTGATCTTCTCATTCGCCATTCTTAAATTTTCTCCGGTATCCTTAAAAGTTGGGTTGGCGGCCTCAGCGGGTCACCAGCTAATTAATTGGGCAAATTTCGTTCCATTCTACCTGTTTTTGCTCCGGTATTGATGCACCGCCGCCGAAATCGCCGCGACGGTTGCCTTATCCGTTTCAATTTTGACAACTTTCGCGGCTTTAGGCTGTTCCGGAAAAAAACGCTGGATTAGGAACGACATCACATTGATCGCAACGACCAACAACGCCAAAAAAAAATAAACGATGCCCATTCCGACAATCATCAATTCAACACCGCTGCTAATCAGTTCTGCCATAATGCGTTACCCTGTTCAAAAACTTTAGCCATTTGGATTGCATTATCCCTAAAACACTGTCGGTAAACAAACTAAAGATGCCCCAATCCTTAAAAAATTAATAGCGGGGGCGCACGCTTAACACGCAAAATCTTCACATTGCCGGCGGTCAAGCGTTAATTTTTGATGCCGACCCCTTTGCGCAGCAAATACAGACTGAACAAGGCCATCAAGACGATAAACCCGCCGGTCATTCGATAAGCCAGACCAATGTCCACGTCGCTCACGCCGATCATTCCGTAACGTAAGGCGTTAACCATGTACAAAATCGGATTGCCCATCGCAATCGTTCGCCAGATGCCGTCCAGCATTTCGACCGAAAAAAACACGCCCCCGAGATAGCTAAGCGGAGTCAGGATAAAGTTCGGAATGATCGAAATATCGTCGAAGCTTTCCGCGAACACCGCATTGATAAAGCCCGCCAACGAGAACAACGTCGCGGTCAGCACCACGACAGACAGGCAGATCATCACATTGTATACGTTGATTTGCGCGAATATCAGCGAAATTAGCGCGACCACGATGCCTACCGACAATCCGCGCACGATGCCTCCGGACACATAGCCGCCCAGAATTACCCAATTCGGCACCGGCGCAACCAGGAGTTCCTCGATATTGCGTTGAAATTTGGTCGAATAAAACGATGACACCACGTTCGCATAGGAATGGCTGATCACCGACATCAGAATGACGCCGGGGACGATATAGTCGATGTAGCTGGCGCCGCTGACCGTGCCGATCCTGGCGCCGATCAACTTGCCGAAAATCAGAAAATACAACGCGGTGGTAATCGCCGGCGGCAGCAAGGTCTGCGGCCAAATGCGGAAAAAGCGTTGGACTTCCTTGACCGCGATCGTGCGAAAGGCAATGCCGTAATTCATCGTTCGTCTCCTGGCGTATTAGCATTGATCAAATCCAGAAACAGCTGCTCGAGCCGATTCGATTTATTCTTCAGACTGATCACCTTGATCCCCCGCTCGCTGAGCCGGCTAAACAGTTGATTCAGACCGAACGTTTTCGGCACACCGACATTCAGCACCCGCTCGGAAACCCGCTCGATCTGCACGCCGTCGATCTTCGGCGCGGCGTCGATCGGCGCCTCCAGATCGAGCAGGAAATGATCGATATTCAGCCGCGCCAAGAGGCCAGCCATGTCGGAATGTTCGACGATGCGGCCCTGATCGATAATCGCGATATTCCGGCACAGGCTTTCCGCTTCTTCCAGATAATGCGTGGTCAAGATGATCGTGGTGCCCTGCGCGTTGACTTCGCGCATCAGCTTCCACATCGACCGTCGGATTTCGATATCGACGCCGGCGGTCGGCTCATCGAGAATCAACAGTTTAGGATCATGCACCATGGCGCGCGCTATCATCACCCGGCGTTTCATCCCGCCGGACAAACGCCGCGACACGGAGTCGCGCTTATCCCAAAGTTCCATCTGCTTCAGGCATAGTTCGGTTCGGTGAAGCGCCAGTTTACGCGGCACGCCATAATAACCTGCCTGATTCAGTACGATATTTTTGACCGTTTCAAACTGATTGAAATTGACTTCCTGGGGTACCAGACCGATACAATTTTTGGCTTTGTCGCGTTCCCGCTGTAAATCGTGCCCGAAGATGCTGACCGACCCGCTGGTCGCATTGACCAACGAACTGATGATGCCGATCGCGGTCGATTTGCCCGCCCCGTTCGGCCCCAGCAACGCAAAAAAATCGCCCGCCGCGACATCCAGATCGATGCCTTTCAAAGCTTCGAAGCCATTACTATAGGTTTTGCGGAGGTTACGTAGGGATAATGCATTCATAAGCAAACTATTACTTAACGAAATCCTTCAAATCAGTTAAATTAGGCACCGGTGGAATTCAATCACGATAAAAAAACAAGCAAAAACCGTCCAATTCTATCAGATTTGCAACCATTCTGTTGACTTAACCGGATAGACCGTGCCAAAAAAATTGCCCGAAGTTGTTGCCGCCGTTGATCTCGGCTCGAACAGCTTTCACATGATTGTTTGCAGCCTCAAGGACGGCAAACTGCAAATCCAGGACCGGATACGCGAAATGGTCAGACTGGCCTCCGGCCTGGACAAAAACGATGCTCTCGATAGCGAAACCCAGGCCAGAGCGCTGGCCTGCCTGGAAAAATTCGGCCAGCGGGTACGTAATTTTCCGCCCGGCAGCGTGCGCGCGGTCGGCACGAACACCTTGCGGATAGCAACCAATGCGCAGGAATTCCTGAGCAAGGCCGAACAGGCACTCAATCACCCGATCGACATCATTTCGGGCATCGAGGAAGCGCGTATGATTTATTTGGGCGTCGCCTACAGCCTGGGCGGCAACGGCGGCACCCGGCTGGTGATGGACATCGGCGGCGGCAGCACCGAATATATCCTGGGCACGGGCTACTCGCCGCGCGAGAAGGAAAGCCTGCACATGGGCTGCGTGACACTCAGCAACCAGTTTTTCAAAAGCGGCAAGCTCTCCAAAAGCGCCTTCGCGCAAGCGGTGTTATTCGCCGAGCAGCAACTGGAGCCGTTCCAGCAGGTATTCCGCCGTGGTAAATGGAATAAAGCGATCGGCGCCTCCGGCTCTCTACGCGCGATCGACAAAGTTCTTAAAGCCAAGGGCTGGAGCAATAACGGCATTACGTTGGAAGGCCTGGAGCAACTGGCCGCACACATCGGCCAATGCGGCCATGTCAACGAGCTGAAACTGCCCGATTTAAACCCGGACCGCCTGCCGATATTTCCGGGCGGCGTCGCGATCGTTTATGCGACCTTCAAAATCCTCGGCATCGAACAAATGACCGTCTCCGACGGCGCCTTGCGCGAAGGCTTGATCCAGGACCTGATGGGCCGGATATTCGATCACGACATCCGCTCCGCAACCGTGCGCAACTGGGCGGAGCGCTTTCATACCGACAAGCCGCATGCCGCTCGTGTCAAACAAACGATTGCATACATGCTGCCGCAATTGCGCAATGACAACACGCCGATCGACAACGACACGATCACCCAATTCCTTAACTGGGCCGCCGATCTGCATGAAATCGGCCGCGACATAGCGCACAGCGGCTATCACAAACACAGCGCCTATATCATCGAGAACGGCGATCTAGCCGGCTTTTCGAGACAGGATCAAACCCTGTTGGCGACCCTCATCAGAACGCACCGGCGCAAGTTCGTGCGCTCGTTGTTCGCCGGCCTGCCGGCGCCCTGGAACGAGGTGGCGCCTTATCTGAGCATCATTTTGCGGCTCGCCGTGCTGCTGCGCCGCAATCGTTTTGATGCCGACTTGCCAAAATTCGGGATTGCGATCGAAAAATCGAAGATTCGCCTGAGTTTCCCGGAAAACTGGTTAAACGCATCGCCGTTGACCCATGCCGATTTGCTGCTGGAAGCCGACTATCTCAAACAGGGCGGCTTCAAGCTGGATTTTTGCTGATTCGCCAATGAAGCTGCTATTACGCCTGTCGAGCTACACTCTGTTAACGGTCCTGGCGCTGAGCGTCACGATCGTTTTATTCGGAGTCGGTAATAAACCCGAAGTGATAGGCCTCGGCTGGGAACTGACCCACGACGACATCGCCCGCGCGAAGAAGATTCTGCACGAAGGCGCGCAAATCAAACCGTATGAGCTCGGCACGATCGAACTGACCGAAAACGACCTGAATCTGGCCGGCAATTATCTGTTGAACCGCTACTGGAAAAGCGCGGTATATATTCAACTGATAAACAACAAGCTACGCTTCAATGTGACGATCACGTTGCCGGACAATATTCTCGGAAAATATCTGAACATCAGCTTCCGACTCGGCAACGACTCGATCTACGAACTGCCCGGCATCACCAAGTTCAAGGTCGGGAAACTGCTATTGCCGGCAAGGCTCGCAGCCTGGGTTATGCAGCGCATCATCCATAATACCTCGCTACGCGACTATTACATTTTGGCGACTCAACCGATCAAAGCGGTTATTATCGATCAGGAACAACTCACGATCACCTATTATTCAAGCGCCGAGTCTTTACAGCAGGCGCGAGAGTTTCTTGCCGACAGCAGCGCCAACCCGGCACAAGCTGTTTATCAAAAAAGACTGGCCGAAATCGTCGCCGGCCACGATCCCGAATGGCGTCTGTCGCTGGCGGAGTTATTGCAGCCAATGTTTCAACTGGCCCTGCAGCGCTCTGCGCCGGACTCGGCGATAGAAGAAAACCGGTTGGCGATCCTGACCGTCAACGACTATGTGAACCAACAGCAAATTCCCAAGCTATTGGACGTTCCGAACGCGAAACCGGCCCAGAATACCCAATATTCCGCCTTTATGTATAAGCGCATCGATCTGGCTCAACATTTCATCGGCGCAGCCGCATTGACCGCCACAATGAATGGACAGTTGGCCAAAGTGATGGGGGAACAAAAAGAGCTGAGCGACGCGGAGAACGGCGGCAGCGGCTTCAGCTTCATCGATCTGGCCGCCGACAAAGCCGGCACGAAATTCGGCGAAATCGCGACTTCGACGCCGGAAAATGCGCGGAGCATCCAAAAAGCGATGTCCGCTATCCGAAGCTACAGCGAATTCATGCCTGACCCCAGGGACCTTCCGGAAAAAATGGATGCGGCAGAATTTCATGAACGCTTCGGATCGATAAACAGCGAGGAATATCTAAAGATATCAAAGGAAATCGACATGCGTATCGCAGCTTTGTCGATTTATCGGCGTCAAACCGAGAAGTAATACTCACAAAGCGTATAGGATGGTTACGACTTGCATGATTGCAGGAGCAGTTGCCGAGAAAGCAGGCGAAAACCCACAAAGGCCTCCGCCAGTCTGATCAGTCGTGCCGATTATGCGCCCCTTACTGCAACACAAATTTAAAGCCGATCAGCAACAACACTGTCGCCAGTACCGGGCGAAGAAAACGTTCGGGAATCTTCGCGCTCAAATGGCTGCCGATCCAGATGCCCGGCAAGGAGCCGATCAATAAGCTGGACAGTAAAATCCCATCGACATTGCCGATGCTCAAATGACCGAGGCCTGCCACCGCGGTCAACGGAATCGCGTGCGCGAGATCGGTGCCAACCACTTTCAATGTGGTCATCCTCGGATACAGAAACAACAATGCCACCGTTCCCAAAGCGCCCGCGCCTACCGAAGACAGCGTGACCAGCACGCCGAGAATCATGCCGATCAAAATGGTGGCTGGCGCATGAAAACGCCGAAAGCGCGCGGCATTGTCTTCGTTGCTATGATCGTCGTCGAGCTGACCAACTTTTTGCGCTTTATTCATCAACACGCTGCGCACCAGCAAGGAACAGGCGGTCAAAATCAGCGCGATGCCCAGCGAATAAGTGATCATGCTGCCGATTTCCTTTCCGGTTTCGTGGAGTTGCTTTAATACATAAAGCGTCCCCAGCGCGCAAGGCAGACTGCCCAGCGCCAACAAACCGACGATTTTCCATTCGACCGAATTATGTTTGCCGTGATGCACCCAGACGCCGCCGGTCTTGGTGATCGCCGCGAACAACAGATCGGTGCCGACCGCAACCGCCGGCTTGAAACCAAATAAAAACACCAATAAAGGGGTCATCAGCGAACCGCCGCCGACGCCGGTCACGCCGACCAGCAAACCGACCGAAAATCCCGAAACTATATATGCCGTGCTGAACAAAGCACACTCCTTATCAAACTTCGTAAAAAGATGCGCACTATACCAGTTTATGATTGCTTATTTAACAATATGTTATCCTATGGCGCCGCCATTGGACCCTATCGCTGCCTGCGAAGCACGATGAAACCGGAGCTATTGCACTCGGCAGCATCGCCGAGCAGGCGCCGGGCACGTCAATACCGCGCATCAGCCCGACAAAACGGCCTGCGAATCTATCTGGGGCGATCCGATCGGCGACGGCTTTCTAAACAGGCCGGTTTAGGCTTATCATGTGCGTTTTGTTCGGTCCCGGCTTGACTGCTTACTTTTTATTGACGACCATGAAGTTTCACCCCAATTGCCTTTACTTGCTAACGGTGTTAGGGCTTGCCGGTTGCGGCCAGTCCGGTCCATTGTATCTACCCTCTAAACCGCCGCCCGGCGTTAAGGCGGATGGCGATCAGCCCACACCGATTCCCGAACGTGAAATCAATCAGGCGGCGCCGCCGATCGATGCTGCGCAGCCGAAACCGGCCAAGCAAAACCCCAAAGAAGAAGACTACCCTCCAACCGAATACACGCAATAACGATGGATTATTTCAATTACCGGAACGATGAACTCTTTGCCGAAGACGTGCCTGTCGAGCACATCGTCAAGCAGTATGGCACACCTTGCTATGTCTATTCGCGCGCCACGCTCGAACGGCATTGGCGCGCATTCGATAGCGCTTTTGGCGAGCATCCGCATCTGATCTGCTACGCGGTCAAGGCCAATTCGAATATCGCCTTACTGAATTTATTAGCCCGTCTCGGCTCCGGTTTCGATATCGTCTCGCTCGGCGAACTGCAACGGGTCATCGCCGCCGGCGGCGCGCCCGACAAGATCGTCTTCTCCGGCGTCGGTAAGCGCGAGGACGAAATCATAGCCGCCCTAAAGATCGGCATCCGCTGTTTCAATATCGAAGTCAGCGGCGAACTCGACCGCATCAACCATCTGGCCGACCAACTCGGCGTGATCGCGCCGGTATCGTTCCGGGTCAATCCCGATGTCGATGCAAATACCCACCCTTATATCTCGACCGGCCTGAAAGAAAACAAATTCGGTATCGCTTTCGATCAGGCATTGAGCGAATACCGACGTGCCGCCCAAATGCCGAACATCAAAATCATCGGCATCGATTGCCATATCGGCTCGCAACTCACTGACACCCGGCCGTTTCTAGATGCGCTGGACCGTATTCTCGAACTGGTCTCCGCGTTGAAAGCGGCAGGCATCGACTTGCATCATCTGGATCTCGGCGGCGGCCTCGGCATTCGCTACAAGGACGAGCAACCGCCTGAGCCGGCCGACTATATTCAGGCCGTATTGGAACGGCTCGGAGATACCGATTTCGAAATTCTGCTGGAACCCGGACGCGCGATTGTCGGCAATGCGGGCATTTTGGTCACCCGCGTCGAATACCTGAAAGCGACCGACCATAAAAACTTCGCTATCGTCGATGCGGCGATGAACGATCTGGTACGTCCGTCGCTGTACAGCGCCTGGCAGAACATCATCCAAGTGAAGTTGCAAAGCCGGGCCGAAGAGCAAACCTGGGATATTGTCGGCCCGGTCTGCGAAACCGGCGACTTTTTAGGCAAGGGGCGTCCGCTCAGCTTAAATGAAAACGATTTACTGGCGATCCGCTCATCCGGCGCCTACGGTTTCAGCATGAGCTCGAATTACAATTCGCGCCCACGCGCGGCCGAAGTGCTGGTTGATGGCAAGTACATGCATCTGATCCGGGCGCGGGAAGCGATCGAACAATTATGGGCGGGGGAGCGGTTGATTCATTGAGGAATCGCTGCTAAAGTCATTTAAGATAATTTTTCGAGCGCACTTCAATTCAATGCTTCGTTTCACCAAAATGCACGGACTCGGCAATGACTTTGTCGTCATTGACGCGATTCACCAAACGCCACGACTGGAGGCCGAGTCGATCAAGAAACTTGCTGACCGTCATTTCGGCATCGGTTTCGATCAATTGTTGCTGGTCGAAAAACCCGTCAGCGCGAATGCCGATTTCAAATACCGGATTTTTAACGCGGACGGCGGCGAGGTCAGCCAATGCGGCAACGGCGCCCGCTGTTTCGCCCGCTTCGTGCGCGACAAGGGCTTGTCTTCGAAGGATGAAGTCCGCGTCGACACCGACGCGGGACAGTTGCTGCTGAAATTTGACGACGACGGTCAGATCACCGTAAACATGGGCATTCCTCGGCATCAGCCGGCCGAGATTCCGTTGCTGGCCGATCACGAAGCCAGCGCGTATCAAGTGATTGCCGATGGCGAGACCTATACTTTCGGCGCCGTATCGATGGGCAACCCTCATGCGGTTCTCCAAGTGCCGGATGTCGACAACGCGCCAGTGGCATCGGCCGGAAGCCTGCTGGAATCGCATACGATCTTTCCGGCGCGAGCGAATATCGGTTTCATGCAGATCGTAAACCGAACGCAGATCAAATTGCGCGTTTACGAGCGCGGCGCGGCTGAGACGTTGGCCTGCGGCAGCGGCGCCTGCGCGGCAGCGGTGATCGCGATCGATCGCGATCTTGTCGACAATACCGTTCAGGTTGAATTACCGGGCGGATCGTTAATAATTAGTTGGGTAGGCCGCGGCGAACCGGTGCTGATGACAGGCCCTGCCATTTCCGTTTTCGAGGGGACGATTAATCTATGAACGAGCAACAAAACGCGTTGACTTCAGACCAGGTTGCGGATTATTTACGCGCAAACCCGGAATTCTTCAACGATCATTTGGATCTCCTGGAAGATCTGAGCATACCGCATCCGAGCGGGAATGCCGTATCGCTGATCACAAAACAGCTCGAAATTCTGCGCAACCGCAACCAGGAAATGGAAACGCAATTGGGCGGCCTGATCGAGATTGCCAAAAGCAACGATACGTCGTTCAACCGAATGCACAAGCTGACTCTGGCTCTGCTCGAAACCTCGACGCTCGAAGAAACGGTCGCCAGTCTCGAAGAGGTTCTGTCCGGTTATTTCATGACCGACTTCATTGCGGTCCGGATCATCACCAGTAAGCCGGATGCGGCTTTACCGCACCTGTTTCTCGCACAGGACAGCGCCGAACTCGAGCCGTTTCTGCCTATACTCGCCACCGATCAACCCAAATGCGGCCGCCCGACCTTGGCCCAGGCCAAAGTCTTATTCGGCGCCGCGGCGCTCGAAGTCCAGTCCGCCGCGATCATTCCGATGAAATTCGCCGACATGAGCGGCGTGCTCGCGATCGGCAGCCTCAACAACGACCGTTTTCACTACAGCATGGGCAGTTTCTTTCTGACCCACATGAGTGAAATCATCAGCGCGCGCTTTCTGTCTTTGCTCTCGCAAAAAAAATATGCATAGCGACGCCCGGCAATGGCTGGATGATTATCTCCACGAACTGGAAGTCGAAAAGCGCGCATCCAGGCATACGATCAGCAGTTACCGGCGAGACCTCGAACAATTGGCCGGTTTTTGCGACGAGAAATCGATCCGGCAATGGTCCCTTGTCGGACAACAGCATATCCGCGCGCATATCGCCGCACGCCATCGGCAGGGGATTGGCAGCAAAAGCCTGCAACGCGAATTGTCCGCTCTGCGCGGCTTTTTTCAGTTTTTGTTGAAAAAACGCCGGGTTGAAATCAATCCGGCCGAGCATGTCAAGGCCCCCAAACAGCCGCGCAAACTGCCGAAAACGCTCGATGTCGATCAAATTACGGGGCTCCTGGAAGCCGGGGCGCATTCGGATCTGGAATGCCGTGATTTGGCGATGTTCGAATTGTTCTATTCGAGCGGCCTGCGTTTGAGCGAACTGGTCGCGCTGAATCTGACCGACGTCGATCTGGACGATCAGTCGCTGCTCGTCAAATCCGGCAAGGGCGGTAAAGACCGCGTGCTACCGATCGGCGGCAAGGCGATCAGTGCGATCCGCAACTGGCTTCCGATCCGGAACAACACCGCGGACATCGAGGAAATCGCTTTATTCACCTCGGCGAAAGGTTTCCGGCTCGGCGCGCGCAGCGTGCAATTGCGGCTAGAGCGCTGGCGTGTCGCGAAAGGCATCGCGGAACACATTCATCCACACATGCTCAGGCATTCCTTCGCAAGCCATTTACTCGAATCAAGCAGGGATCTGCGCGCGGTACAGGAGTTGCTCGGCCACAGTAATATCGGCACCACACAAATCTATACACATCTGGATTTTCAGCATCTCGCCGAAATTTATGATCAGACGCATCCTCGGGCAAAAAAAATGCCCGAACCCTAATTGCAGGCGGAAAAAAAATCCAAAATCTGCTACCATGCAAGCTCTTTTCACCCAAAGTAATCTGTTGTCTGCAACAATGACAATTCAAACAGGATTCCAGTAATGGCGGCAAACGAATTTGAAGATAGTAAATCGAAAGGGGTACTCTGGGGCTTTGGCGTTCTGGTACTTGCTACGCTTGTAATTGTTTTTATTTTGGGTGCATGGTGGGGAAGTGAACCGGATCAATTCAATGTCCAAGAAGAGGCGATGGAACGCGCCAAAATTACCAATACCACCGATATTCCTTTGGGTTATACCTATACCAACGCGTTGGCCCATATCGCCGAAGTCCTGCTGCATAAATCAGGCGGCTATATCACCAACGATGTGGCACCCCCGGGGTTGTTTCTGGACAACATCTCGAACTTTGAATACGGATCGCTGGTGATGCTGCGCGATGCCGTGTCGGCGCTCAGAAACCACTTTGCTCGCGATCAGTCGCAGTCCGACGAAGACCCTGACCTGAAAATCGCCGAACCCTATTTTTATTACGAAAATGATTCCTGGGCGCTGCCGTCGACCGAAGCCGAATACCAAAAGGGCGTGGATGCGCTGCACAATTACATGACGCGTCTGCAAAAATGGGGCGGTAATGTGAAGCGGGGGCAGTTTTATGCGCGCGCTGACAACTTGTGGCAATATACCGAAGTGGTGATCAAACGCCTGGGCAATCTTTCGACCCGGCTCAGCGCCAGCACCGCGGGGGCCGTGATCAGTCCCGAATTTGCGGTGGTAGCCCCCGAAACCGACATTTCGAGCCGTAACCCCAAAGCCGGGACGCTTCCTGAAACTCCTTGGCTTGAAATCGACGACGTTTTCTACGAGGCGCGCGGCTCAAGTTGGGCGCTGCTGCATATTCTGAAAGCGGTCAAATATGACTTCCATGACATTCTGCTCGACAAGCGCGCGATGAACACGGTCGACATCATGATCAAATCGCTCGAAAACGCGATGGCGCCGATTCTGAGCCCGATGATTCTGAACGGTAGCGGCTACGGCCTGTTCGCCAACTATTCTTTAACGATGGCGACTTATATCGCCCGCGCGAATGCATCCGCGTTGGACTTGCGCGACATCATGAACCGAGGCTAAACAATGGACGAACAAATCAACTACAACCTGACCAACATCGATACCTGGAAAAGAATCTTCTTCATGCTGATTTTTGCGGCGATCGGCGGCCTGGTCAGAATGCTGCTGTGGGCGGTGATCCTCCTGCAGGTTGCATCGACCTTGCTGACCGGCAAGGCGAATAAGAATATCCTGAATCTCGGCCGCAGTTTGTCGGTTTATACTTACCACATCCTGCTGTTCATGACTTTCAATACCGAAGCCCTGCCCTTCCCGTTTTCGGACTGGAATCAGAGTGCGGAATTGAAAATGCCAGAGAAATAACTGCCGGCAGCGAAAGGGATGAGGCTCGCTCCTTTGCCCATCCATGCATGTTTTTCCGGGACAACCCTGCCCGGGAAAGCAAAAGTCTAGCGCTCATCCCGATCTTCGTCAAACACATCCTCGTCGTCGGCTTCCGCCTCATCTTCTTCCGGCGACAGGTAATCGCTCTGCAATAATTCCTTCAGATAACGATACAGCATCCGTGCAGACTTGGGCGGCTTCGCGGCCGCGATTTCCTTTTGCGCATTGCGGATCAACTGCCGCAACTGCTGGCTGTCGGCCTCCGGATAATCATCCAGCAATTCGGTCACCGCCTCGTTGCCTTCGGCGATCAGTCGATCGCGCCACTGCTCGGCCAGATGATGCTCCCTGACCGCATGCGCGCTTTTGTTCTGGATTCGCGCCATTTTTTCGATGATCGGCGCCACATCGATCAGATGCAACTGACCCGCGATATATTTCAACAAGCGCTTGCGCGCGCCTTTATGCGGCATGCCGGAAACTTCGCGTACCGCTTGCAGAATCTTTTCCGGCAGCGGCAGCGTATTCAACTGATCGGGCGACAGATTCGACATTTCCTCGCCTAACGCAAATAACGCGGCGATCTCCTTTTTTATTTGGGTCTTGTTCGGTCGTACCGCGTAATATTCGACGTCCTCATCATAGCCGTCGTAATCTTCTTCATTCATCTTACAGCGCTTTTTTCCTGTGATTTAATTGGATCAACCCTCCGGCTCGGCCGTCATATATTGCCTGATCTCCTGCCAAGCCTCCAGCTTTTGGGTCAGGCTGAGAGCCGCGTTGGTCGGACTGGTCGAAGGCAGTCTATGATACACCAGATAGCCGAATCGTTCCGGCAAAGTCGGCAAGATGTATTTACGGTAAACTTTTTCCGCCGTCATGCCGTTGAAAAACACATGACGAATCTGTTCGTGGCGACTGAAGAAGTCATTGAAATCGTTGATCACGATCGAATCCAATTCAATATCCGCGTCCAGACTGCCGAGCCTTTGGCAGGTTTTCAAGACATCCCAGACCGCCACGCGATGCGTCATCAGAATGCCTTTGCGCAGCCCGTAACATAAATCCGGCTCCGCACCGAATAGTTGACCCATGATCGCCCAGAACCCATTTTTATTATGGCCGTAATACTGATCCTTCGCTTTCGACACTTTGCTGGGCATTGAGCCCAGAATCAACACCCGCGCATCCGGCGCGGCAATCGGGTCAAATCCGCTTATCTCCTGCATCCTCTTTTCCTCAAAAAATTACTCACAAGCGAGCCTGTCAAATTTGCGATAATATCCGGCTCATTGTAATTATAGGATACCCCTCAAATCATGTGGTTCAAGAATCTGACTATTTTTCGCCTGACCGAAGCTTTCGCGTTGACACCAAGCGAACTCGAACAAAAACTGCAAGCGCTTGTCTTTCGCCCCTGCGGACCCCATGAAGAATTCAGCTTCGGCTGGACACCACCAATCGGGAAATCGTCCGATCCCTTAGTGCATGCCGCCAACGGCTTTATGATGCTGTGCGGAAAAAAAGAAGAAAAAGTGTTGCCGACCGCGGTTGTCAATGAAATGTTGCAGGAAAAAATTAGCGAAATCGAAGACCGCGAAGCGCGCAAATTAGCCAAAAAAGAACGCACAGCGCTGAAAGACGAACTGATCTTCGAACTGCTGCCGAAAGCATTCCGCTTCTCCCGCAAAACTTACGCCTATATCGATCCGAAAGGCGGCTGGCTACTGGTCGATTCGGCATCTGCCAAAAGCGCCGAGGACCTGCTCAGCAACCTGCGCAAATGCCTCGGATCGCTGCCTGCGGTGCCGCTGAATACGCTCGACAAGCCAAGCGTGAATATGACCCAATGGCTGCTGACGCAAGAGGCGCCGGACGATCTGACGATCGAGGATGAATGTGAACTGCGTTCATTGGAAGAAGAAGGCGGCATTATCCGTTGCAAGAAACACGATCTGAGCGTACCGGAAATCAAAAATCATCTGGATACCGGCAAGCAGGCGATCAAGCTGGCCGTAAACTGGGCCGGCCGTATCGCGTTCGTCCTGGACGAACACCTCGCCTTGAAGCGCCTGCGCTTTCTCGACATGGTTCAGGATCAGGCCGCCGACATCGACGCCGGCAGCGCCGCGGAACGTTTCGATGCGGATTTCTCGATCATGACGCTTGAACTGGCCGAATTGCTGCCGCGCCTGACCGCCTGGTTCGGCGGCGAAAACCGGTCTTGAGCCGAGAAAGCGCCCGGTCTTTAAGCTCGGGCGCGTTGCAAAATCAGTAGGCATAAAAAAAGCCCGGAAGCATGGAACCCCGGGCTTTTTTTATGATTTAAGTCGTAAGACTTATTTCATCATGGTTTTATGGAACATTCTGTCCAGTTTGTCGTTGGTTGCTTGAGCAGCATCAGCAGCGCGGTTAGCAGCGGCTTCAGCGGCAGCAGCGCGAGAAGCAGCGTCGTTAGCAGCAGTCATTGCGCTGGAAGCGTCAGAAGAAGCTTTCGCTACATCAGTTTTCAAACCATCGATTTGGCCTTGCAGATTTTCGATATCACCGTTGGTGGCGCAACCTACAACCAAGCTGGCAGCCAATGCAATCATTGATAATTTAACAAGCTTTCTCATTTTCTTTTCCTTTAAAAAAAGTTACGACTACAAAAACAAATTAACCGAAGAATATCATATCACAAAACAAATGTATTGCTAACTTATTTTATCTTTACAACCATCCCCGGTTCCACGTACCGGCTCAAATGGTCGATCTGATTATTGGTCATGGCGATACAACCATGCGTCCAATTCATGCTGCGGTGGATTGTTTCATCCGCCGCTCCCAGTCCGTGTATGCCGATTTGCCCGCCTAAGGGGGTATTCTGCGGCGGAATCTGATTACTCTCAATCGCTTCCACGATCCGTTCGTAAGTTTGCATATTGATGATCCCTTTGATCAAGGCAGTACGCGCATCCTGGGCATTAGGATAAGTCAGTCCGAAAAACCGACGGAAATTGCTTCTTTCGCCGACCCAGCCGATCCGATAATCGCCGAAAGGCGTGACATCGTCGCCACGATGGGTTTTATAGCCGGCGCCGCCCCGGCCAATCGCAATATCGCTGATCGTGTCTACTGTACGCTCGCCTTTTTTGACCTCAATCTTAAGAGCGGTCGTATCGACCAGAAGCCAAACATCGCTATCGGCACCCGCGACGCCTGTATACAAACTATAAAACAATAACAAACAAATTCGCAACATACCCTACTACACTCAACAGGAATTTTGGTGTATTTTAACCTCTCCGGTCAATCGTCGCACTTAGGATTCATTATGCAGATAAATACAATAACAACTCAACCTTACAACGATCAAAATCCTGGTACATCCGGACTTAGAAAAAAAGTTAGAGTCTTTCAAGAGCAAGGTTACCTCGAAAACTTCGTGCAGTCAATTTTCGACTCGCTCGATGACATTGTCGGCAAAACCTTGGTTCTCGGCGGCGATGGCCGCTATTTCAATCGGCAAGCGATCCAAACGATCATCAAAATGGCGGCGGCGAACGGCTTTGCTGAACTGATTATAGGCCAAGGCGGCCTGTTGTCCACCCCTGCGGCCTCGCACATCATTCGAAAATACGGTGCCTATGGCGGCCTGATCCTATCAGCCAGCCACAATCCGGGCGGACCGGACGAAGATTTCGGCATCAAATACAATGTCGGCAATGGCGGCCCGGCGCCCGAAAAGTACACCAGCGCGTTTTACCAGCGCAGCCTGACCATCGACAGCTATAAAATCGCCGACATCGCCGACCTCGATCTCGACACGGTCGGCAGCACCCAGATCGATGGATTGAAAATTAGGATCATCGATCCGGTCAGCGATTATGCGGAATTAATGCAATCGATTTTCGATTTCAATCTGCTGAAACAAAGCATCGGCTCCGGCTACATCACTCTGCGCTTCGATGCGATGCATGCAATTACCGGCCCTTACGCCAAACGCATTCTAGTTGACATGCTTGGCGCGCCAGCCGATTCGGTGATCAATGCGACGCCTCTGGAAGACTTCGGCGGCGGCCATCCCGATCCGAATCTCGCGCATGCGCATGAACTGGCCGTACTGATGTTCGGCCCGAATGCGCCAACCTTCGGCGCCGCTTCGGACGGCGACGGCGACCGCAACATGATCACCGGCAGCAATATCTTTGTCACCCCAAGCGACAGTTTGGCGATCATGGCGGCAAATGCACGGATGATTCCGGCTTATGCCAAGGGACTCAGCGGCGTCGCGCGCTCGATGCCGACCAGCCAGGCGGTGGACAGGGTCGCGGCCGCCTACAAAATGCCTTGTTTCGAAACACCGACCGGTTGGAAGTTTTTCGGCAACCTGCTCGATGCCGGCAAAATTACGCTCTGCGGCGAAGAAAGTTTCGGCACCGGCTCCGATCATGTCCGCGAAAAAGACGGCCTGTGGGCGGTTTTATTCTGGCTGAATCTGATAGCGCGCAAACGCCAGTCGGTTGCGGACATCGTACACGAACACTGGCAAAAATTCGGCAGGGATATTTATTGCCGGCACGATTACGAAGCGGTCGAAATCGGCATCGCGAACGGCATCGTCGAGCATTTGCGCAATCAACTGCCAAGCCTGCCAGGCCAAACGTTCGGCGCATTTACGGTCAAATTCGCCGATGAATTCAGTTATGTCGATCCGATCGACGGCAGCGTCAGCAAAAATCAGGGCGTCCGGGTGGGCTTTACCGACGGATCTCGGATCGTGTTCCGCCTTTCCGGCACCGGTACGGTCGGCGCGACGCTCAGAATCTATCTGGAAAAATTCGAAGCGGATGCATCAAAACATGATCAGGACGCTCAGGACGCCCTGGCAGAACTGATCACGCTGGCCGAACAATTATGCGAAATCAAAAAGCGCACTGGCAGAACGTCGCCGGATGTGATGACTTAATAGAGCGGACAAAAGCGCACGGCGAAAATCAAAAGTCTTTCGCCGTGCTTCTACACTTCAAAACTGTGCGCGAAGCCGTGCATGGCGCAGATCAACAACACGCCGGCCGCGATCAACGCGATCTGCTCCAGCGAAGCTTTTAATTCGGTCTTTTTATGTAAGGTCGGTATTAAATCGGCCACCGCGACATAGATGAAGCTCGATGCCGCCAGCGCCAGGATATAAGGCAGCATATGATGCAAATCTTCCAGGCTGAAATAGGCCAGAATGCCGCCCAAAACCGTCCCCAGGCTGGACAGGATGTTATAGAAGAGCGCCTTGGCCCTGTCATAGCCGCTCTCCAGCAGAATAGCGAAATCTCCGACTTCCTGCGGGATTTCGTGCGCCGCGACCGCTAGGCTGGTCACGATGCCGAGTTTCGCGTCGGTCAAAAAGGCCGCCGCGATCAGGATACCGTCAACGAAGTTATGAATGCTGTCGCCGAGAATGATCAGCGCGCCGGCCGAATGACGATGCCCCAGTCCGTGGCTGTGCGCATGATGGCCATGCTCGTGTTGATGCGGCTCCTCGCCATGCGCCTCGCAGGTATTGAAATGGCAATGCCGCCAGATCATCAGTTTTTCGAGCACGAAAAAAATCAGAATGCCGGCCAGAATCGTCGCGGACAACGCCCGGAACTGCTCGGGTTTGACTTCCTCGAAGGCATGCGGAATCAACCCCCAAAACGCAACGGCCAATAACGCGCCGATCGCAAAACTGATGCCGTGCGGCAGCACATGGCTTCTCTGCTTGTCCGGCAACAGCAGAAACAGCGCGGCTGCCAAGACGCTCAACACCCCACCGAGGGTTGTAAAGATGATAATCAACAACAATAAATTCACGCGTTCAATCTCTCCAGATCAATGTCGCCATTCGTCCTGTAACCGTGTCCCGGCGATAGGAATAAAACCGATCCGGCTCGGTGACCGTGCAAAACCGGCCGCCATATATGTTCGTCACACCCAGCATATTTAGCTCGATTCGCGCCAACCGATAAATATCGGCCAACCATTTGCCGCCCGCTTGCGGCTTGAAAGCATTGTCGAATGCCGGTGATTTATGCGCGAATGCGATGCGCACTTCCTCCCCGACTTCAAAAGAGCCGGGGCCTATGGCAGGTCCCAACCAACCCAACAGTTCACACTCGCCCAGCGCCGCGACCGCATTGCCGATTACGCCATTCAACAAACCGCGCCAGCCGGCATGGATCGCCGCAATTCGCAAACCGTCAACCGAACAAAGCAGAAGCGGCAAACAATCGGCGGTCATCACCGCACACACCACGCCTGGCTCGTCTGTGTAACTCGCATCCGCTTGCGGCAGGCCAACCACATCCCCCGCCTTCACGACTTGGCTACTGTGAATCTGCTCCAACCAAACCGGCTCGGACGGCAGTGCCAGCCTTTCGCGGATAAAACGACGATTGTGCATAACCGACTCGGTATCATCGCCGACATGCAAAGCGGAATTCAAGCTGTTATAAGGTCCGGCGCTGACTCCGCCGGTCCTGAGTGTTGTCGCGGCATGCACGCCGGTGGGCGCGGGCCAATCCGGAAACAGGAAAGGTTCAGCGCCGCTCATTGTCTTCCAAGGCCTCCAGCAAGCGAGCCATATCTTCCGGCAACGGCTGCTCCCATTCCAGATATTCGTCGGTGACAGGATGCAGCAGACCCAGCTTCGCCGCATGCAGCGCCTGGCGCTTGAAATTGCGCAATTCGGCTTCGAGCCGCTCGCCGCAGTTCGGCGGCATTTGAAAACGGCCGCCATACACCGGATCGCCGAGCAACGGATAGCGGATATGCGCCATGTGTACCCGGATCTGATGTGTACGCCCGGTTTCGAGCATCACCTGAATGAAAGTATGATGCGCAAAACGCTTGAGCACCCGGTAATGCGTCACCGCATGTTTTCCGGATTCCTTGACCGCATAGCGCTTGCGGTCGGTCGGATGCCGGCCGATCGGCTCATCGATCGTGCCGCCGGCGGTCATCCGGCCGCGCGCGATCGCCAGATATTCGCGGGTAATCTCGCGCTCCTGCAATTGCTGGGTCAGGCTGTTATGCGCCTGCAGCGTCTTCGCAATCATCAGGAGCCCGCTGGTTTCCTTGTCGATACGGTGCACGATGCCGGCGCGAGGCAAGGTTTCGAGATGTGGATCATGATGCAGCAAGGCATTCAGCAAAGTGCCGTCCCAGTTGCCGACCGCCGGATGCACGACAAGGCCGGCCGGTTTGTTCACCACCAGCAGACTGTCGTCTTCGTGGATGATGTCGAGCGGGATGTTTTGCGGTTCGGACTCGACCACGACCTCATCTTCCGCGTCCAGCGCGATCTCTTCGCCGCCGTCCAGTTTATCCTTCGCCTTCAACGCCCGTCCATTCACCGTCACCCGGCCCGATTTGACCCAAGCCTGCAAACGGGTCCTTGAATAATCGGCAAACACCTCGGCCAATACCTGATCCAGGCGCATTCCCGCCAATTCATATGGCACTACGGCCGTCAATCTTTCCATCACAAGCTCTTCTGATTCGCCCTGCGTTAAGTTATACTCGTTTAGTTAAGCCGGTTTGCATAGCTCAGCGTCGTTCTGAAACTTGCCTTTCTCCCTCAACATGAGAGACATGTCAATTTCAATCTTTGAGTTTAAACACTCTCACCGCAATTTTCTCCCTTTAAAAAGGGAGAAAATGTCAAGCAAGGGAATCGATAAACCGGCACGAAACCGCTCATATTACTACGTGTCGATAGCACTATGCGATTAATTTTGTTAAAAAGTTTACTTATTTGCTGGCTGGGTCTGTCGCTGACCGGCTGCGAATCGCTGAAAAATTTCTCATTCAGCAAGGATTCCGAGACAGAAGACGAATACAAAGACTGGAACGTCGAAAAATTTCGTAAGGAAGCGCAAACCGCCATCGATGCCGGCAATTACGAAAAAGCGGTCAAAATTTATGAGGCACTGGAGGCGCGCTATCCGTTCGGAGAAACGTCCGCGCAAACCCAGCTCGACGTGGCGTATGCCTATTACAAGAGTAACGATCCCGACGCCGCACTCGCGGCCGCCGACCGCTTCATCAAGGTCAATCCACGTAATCCGAGCGTCGATTATGCCTATTATCTGAAAGGGCTGGTCAACTACAACAGGGGCTTCGGCTTTGCGGACCGCTTCCTGCCGACCGACTCTTCGCAACGCGACACCACAACGGCCAAGGAAGCCTATGAGAATTTTTCGGAGCTGGTCAAACGTTTCCCGAACAGCAAATATGTACCGGACTCTAAACAACGGATGATCGCACTAAAGAACAACATGGCGATGCATGAGGTACATGTCGCCCGCTATTACATCAAACGCAGGGCTTATGTAGCCGCAGTAAACCGGGCATCGGAAGTGATCGAAAAGTACCAACGGACGACGGCGGTGCCTTTTGCCCTAGAAGTGCTGAAAGAAGCCTACGAAAAACTGGACATGCCCGACCAGGCCAACACTATTGACCGGATTTACCGGCAAAATTACCCGAGTGGCCCGCCGGTTCCGGAGCACAAGAATGCGACGTTTTCGCACAAGGTTTGGGATTTTATCGGCTTGGAAAAATAATGGGATTTGAAACTGGCGAGGAAAGATGGCTTTAGAAATGCTACGCTGCGCGGAAGCGGTGCAACCGGTGTTCCCGCGCAACACGCGGGAACACGAACGCTCGGGAAAAAAATCTAGATTTAGCCGCCCTTGACCCTCTTCTCCAGCTCTTCCCGGCTCAAATGCCGCACCGCCTCGCCCTTGACCATATAGATCAGATGCTCGCAGATATAGCAGGCATGGTCGCCGATCCGCTCCATCGCACGCACTGTCCATAACACATTGATCGTACGGGTAATATTGCGCGGGTCTTCCATCATGTGCGTGATCAGCTGGCGGATAATGCTCGCATATTCGCGATCGACATTGTCATCCAGACCGGTAATTGTCGGCACATCCTCAATACTCATACGCGCGAACGCATCGAGCGCCCGGTGCAGCATATCCTTGACCAGATTCGACATGTGCTGGATTTCATAATACTGATCGATCTTGCCGTCGCTGTCGGCCGACTGAATAGCCAATTTCGCGATTCGTTCAGCCAGATCGCCGACGATTTCGAGCTCGTTGATCACCTTGATCACGGTCAGGAGTAGCCGCAGGTCGAATGCGGCCGGCTGCCTGAGCGCCAATATTTGCGTGCATTCTCGATCGATCGAGACTTCCAGCGCATCGACCTGATTATCCTGTTTGATTACCAGTTCGGCCATTTCGATGTCGCCCGTGGAAAAGGCCTGCATCGCCAGCTCCACTTGCTGCTCGACCAGACCGCCCATCGTCAGCACTTTGTTGCGGATGTCTTCGAGTTCCTTGTTGAACTGCCCGGAAATATGGTGCCCGATTTTATTGCTGTCCATTGTCGACTCCTTTAACCGTAACGGCCGGTGATGTAATCTTCTGTCTGTTTCTTTCTGGGGTTCGTGAACAGTTCGCTGGTGGTACCCATTTCGATCAGTTCGCCCATATACATGAAGGCGGTGTAATCGGACACGCGCGCCGCCTGCTGCATGTTGTGCGTCACGATAACGATAGTATAATGCTCTTTGAGTTCGTTGATCAGTTCCTCGATTTTTAGAGTCGAGATCGGATCCAGCGCCGAAGCCGGTTCGTCGAGCAATAACACTTCCGGCTCGATCGCAATCGCGCGCGCGATCACCAGACGCTGCTGCTGACCGCCGGACATGCCGAGCGCATTGTCGTTCAGACGGTCTTTCATTTCATCCCACAGCGCCGCGCCGCGCAGCGCCTTTTCGACTGTTTCCTCGAGCGTTCTTTTGTCGTTGATGCCCTGGATCCGGAGGCCGTAAGCAACATTCTCGAAAATCGTTTTCGGAAACGGATTCGGTTTCTGGAACACCATACCGACGCGCCGGCGCAGCGACGCGACATTGACCGATTTGTCATAGATGTTCTCTTCATCCAGCAATATCCGGCCTTCGATGCGCGCGCTGTCAACCAGATCGTTCATGCGGTTGATGCAGCGCAACAGCGTCGACTTTCCGCAACCGCTCGGTCCGATGTAGGCGGTCACCTTTTGCTTCGGAATATCCATGTTGATGTTGTGCAAGGCCTGTTTCTCTCCATAAAACAGGTTCAGATTTTCGACCTTGATGCAGACTTCGGAATTCTCTTCCTGATCCCTTGGACCGCGCAGAATCGATTTCATGTCGATCGCATGGGTGCGTGCTTGCTGTGTTGTCATAATGATTAACCTTCAAGAGCTCTATATTTTTCCCTTAGATGATTGCGGATCAGGATCGCGGACAAATTGAGTCCGATAATCACCACGACCAACAACAACGATGTCGCATAAACCAAGGGCCTTGCCGCCTCGACATTCGGGCTTTGGAAGCCGACGTCATAGATATGGAAGCCGAGGTGCATGAATTTTCTTTCCAGATGCAAAAACGGGAAGTTGCCGTCTAGAGGCAGCGAAGGCGCCAGTTTGACCACGCCGACCAGCATCAACGGCGCCACCTCGCCGGCCGCCCGGGCAACCGCCAGAATCAAACCGGTCATCATTGCCGGGCTTGCCATCGGCAGCACCGTACGCCAAAGCGTTTCAAATTTGGTCGCGCCGAGCGCCAGGCTGCCTTCGCGAATCGATTTCGGAATCCGCGCCAAGCCTTCTTCGGTTGACACGATCACGACCGGCAGCGTCAATAACGCCAGCGTGATCGAAGCCCACATCAGGCCCGGCGTGCCGAACACCGGCGAGGGAGCGGCTTCCGGATAAAACAGACGATCGATTTTGCCGCCCAGAATGTAGACAAAAAACCCCAGTCCGAACACCCCGTAAACCACCGACGGCACCCCGGCCAGATTGTTCACCGCGATCCGGATCAGCCGGGTCATGAAGCCCTGTTTCGCATATTCGCGGAGGTAAACTGCAGCGATCACACCGAACGGCGTCACGATAATCGACATGATAACCACCATAAGAATGGTGCCGTAAATCGCCGGGAAAATGCCGCCTTCGGTATTCGCCTCGCGCGGGTCGTCGGTCAGAAACTCGACGAATTTGTTCAGGTAATGGCCGATTTTGCCGAATACGCTCATCTTGTTCGGCTCGTAAACCCTGACCACCTTGGCCAGCGCAATCTCGTGCTCGCTGCCGTCATCGGCCGCCGCAACAAAACTGCCCTTGCGGATGTCCTGATACAACGCGACCAATTGCCCCTGGAATTTCTTATATTCGCCATCTAAAGCCGCTTTTTCGGCGGCGATGCGCTTTTGCGCCTCCGCATCCCAGCGTTTTTCGAGTTCCAGCCTGCGCTGCTCGAGCCGCAGCCTTTCCAGACCGTAGTTGACCGCGCCGATCTGCTTTTTTTCGAGATGAGAGATCTGCTCGTAAAGGCTCAGCGCTGCCTTCAGCCGTTCCTGCAAGACCGGCATTGCATCCGGACCTTCGGCAATCACCTTGCCGCCGTCCTTGACCGCGACCAGGCGTCCGTAAAAATTGCCCCATTCGCGGCGTTCGACCGCGATCAACTCGGACGGATTGCTCTGCTGCTTGACCCGGCGTTCCTGTATCCAGCGAAAGTCCGCGCCGCTGACGTCACGGTTGCCGGTTTTGACCTGATATTGAACCAGCACGTCCTCGTCGGCGCTCATCTTAAAGCCGGTCGCTTTCGCCATTGCCGCCGGCGTGATGCTGGTATCGATCAATTCGCCGACAATGTCGCGCACTTGGCCGCTGTCTTCCTGATAGCTGAACTGTATTAGTTCGCTCGGCCAGAAGTGGCCGATGCCGCGCGCCATGATCAATCCCAATACACCCAACACCATGATCAGGCAGGCGCTGACCGCCGAAGCCGTAAACCATATCCACGGGCTGCCGCTTTTAAACCATAATTTGATCATAACGAACTGTATCTTTCGCGTAAACGCTGACGGATGATTTCGGCCAGCGTATTAAAAATGAAAGTGAACATGAACAATACCAGCGCCGCCAGAAATAACACCCGATAGTGCGTGCTGTCGACTTCCGCTTCCGGCATTTCAACAGCGATGTTCGCGGCCAGCGTTCGAAGCCCCTGAAACACGCTGAAATCCATTACCGGCGTATTGCCGGTCGCCATTAACACGATCATCGTCTCGCCGATCGCCCGGCCGAGGCCGATCATCACCGCCGAAAAAATCCCCGGACTCGCTGTCAACAGCACCACCTTAGTCACCGTCTGCCAAGACGTCGCTCCCAAGGCCAAAGAACCGACCGTCAAATGCTTCGGTACGCTGAAAACAGCATCTTCGGCAATCGAGAAAATGGTCGGCACCACCGCAAACCCCATCGCGACGCCGACGACCAGCGCATTGCGCTGGTCGTAACCGATGCCCCATTCGCGACTGAACCACTCGCGCAAGGATCCGCCAAATAAGGCCGACTCTAGCGGCACGCTGACCCAAAACGAAAACCAGCCGGTAAATAGCAGCACCGGAATCAATAACGCGCCTTCCCAACCATCGGGAATCTTATGCCGGATCGCCTTCGGGGTGAATTGCCAGACCAACCCGAACAAAAACACCCCGACCGGCAGCAGAATCAGCGTCGAAAAGATGCCGGCCAAATGTTTTTCGATGAAAGGCGCGAGCCACAAGCCCGCCAGAAAACCCAGAATGACCGACGGCAAAGCGCCCATCAGTTCGATGGTCGGCTTGACCAATTGGCGCATGGAGGGGGCCATGAAATAAGCGGTGTAAATCGCGCCCAACAAAGACAACGGCATCGCAACCAGCATCGCATAAAACGCCGCCTTCAACGTACCGAAAACCAGCGGCGTCAGACTGTATTTCGGCTCGAAATCATTCGCAGCCGAAGATGACTGCCAGATATAGTCTGGCTTTTGGTAGCTTTCGTACCAGACTTTTCCCCAAATCGATCCAAGAGAGACTTCGGGATGTTCGTTGCTGACCTTCCAAAAATGTATTTGCCCATCGCCAGACTGCATCAAAAACGTGTTTGCCCGCGGCGACAAAGCGGCCGCTACCGGCTTCACCGCAAAATTTTCCTGAAGCAAACGTCTTTCCGCGGTCGAACTGAAGATGCCCATGTTACCGCCGGCATCAAAGGTCAAGAAACCCTTGCGCCGCTGCTCGGATTCGATCGCGACGACCGGCTTATCGGAAACCTTGAACAGCCTGATTTTCTTCAGCACCACATTATTCAATTCATCCTTGCCTTTGCTCCACTGTGCAACTTGCCCCGAGGAATCGCCGACCATCAGCGACAAATCGCCGTTCAAAAACGCTAGACTGGTAATTTTGAGGCCGGCTTCGACCACGTTTTGGCGTTGCCTGAGCAGCGGCGCGCTTTTATCGGCGATATTGAAAAAACTGATACTGCCATCGCCTCCTGCCAGAAACAGATTCTCGCCGCCCTTGTCGATCAACATTTCGGTGATGTCTTCCGCCTGAATATCCAGCACCGCATCGGTACGTTGCAACGCAGCCTCTTCCGCGAACAGCGACTGCTCCTTTTCAAAATTGGCTAAATGAATCTTGCCGCCGGTTTTCGCGGTGATGACCGTCGCACCGTCTTCCCATTTGACCGCAACCTTGTCGAGAGGCATTCCCGCCTCGCCGATCATCAACGGCGCCTCGCCGAGAGGATAGTTGAGCGCAGGCGCTATCTTGCGGACATCGCGCTCGTAGGTCACCTTATATTGATCCTTGACCACGACCGCACCGCCATTCGAGAGTCCGTAAATAAAGACGCCCGCATCCGCCGGGGTGCCCGGCGCAAAACTGGTAATCGAGACGCCTTCGGGCACTGCGATAGCCTGGGTCAGCACGGTTTTGCCGGTGGCCGCTTCGAAAAACACCACCTGACCAGTGTCGGTGAAACGAGCCGCAAGCTCATTCTGTTCCTCGATTTCGATAAACAGCGTTTTACCCAGCGACTGTTCCGGCGTCGCATACTGGCTTACCCGCGTCGCCGAGGCTTCGATAAACAGTGGATAGACTACATAGAGTAGATAGAAGAAAATCAGAATGATCGCGACAAGAATTCCGAGCCCTCCGATAATGACGCCATAGCGCGCCAATGTATCCTTGATTAAACGCCAGCGCTGATAATAACCGGCAGCCGACTGTTGAATAGAACCCGGTGCGTTTCTAAGGTTGTTTATTTCAGACATGCTAAGATGCTAGCTTTTAAAAGTGACAATGATATAACAACATCGAAAAAAAACGGCCAAGATTCATTGAATAAATCTTGGCCGTCCGATCGAACCGTTGTGATCAGGGCTGGAGATGCCGACACACATTGCCGGTACTTCACTAGCTCATTTCCTTATCCCGGATTTGGGAGGAAATGCTGCGAAGTTCCAGTTATTTGAGTGCCTTCAAATACTTTTCGACTACTTGTGCAGGCAGCGGAATGTAACCGTCCTTGATCACGACTTCCTGACCTTCCTTCGATAACACCATTTTCATGAATTCATTTTCAAGCGGCGGCAATGGCTGATTAGGTTTCTTGTTCACATAGACGAACAAGTAGCGGGTCAACGGATAAGTACCGTTCAGCGCATTTTCAGGAGTCGCTTCGACATAAGCTTTGCTGCCTTTTTTGGCCAAAGGCACCATTCTGATGCCGGAGGTCGAATAACCCATGCCTGAGTAGCCGATACCGTTGGTCGAAGAAGTGACCGATTGCACGACCGACGCGGACCCCGGCTGTTCGTTTACATTGCTCTTGAAGTCGCCCTTACAAAGCGCGTGCTCTTTGAAGTAGCCATAGGTGCCGGAAACCGAGTTACGGCCATACAATTGGATGCTTTTCGAACCCCAGGCCGGAACACCCGCGTCACCCCAAGTTTCGATCTCTTTGCTGCCGCCGCATTTCAGCGTTGATGAAAAGATTGCGTCAACCTGATCCATCGACAGACCCTTGATCGGATTGTCCTTGTTCACCATTACCGCCAGCGCGTCGACGGCGACCGGAATCGCGGTCGGCTTGTAGCCGTATTTATCTTCGAAAGCCTCGATTTCGTCGTCTTTCATTTCCCGGCTCATCGGACCCAGATTCGAGGTGCCTTCAGTCAAAGCCGGCGGCGCGGTCGAAGAACCGGCGGCCTGGATCTGAATATTTACATTCGGATAAAAACGGTTGAAAGTCTCGGCCCACAAAGTCATCAGATTGGCCAAAGTATCGGAACCGACGCTAGACAGGTTGCCTGAAATCCCGCTGGCGGTCTGATAGGCGGAAAGACTCGGATCAACCACCAATTTCGCGGCCGCTTCGCTGCTCAGGGGTGCGAATGACATAGCACCCAGAGCCAAAGCCAGCGATGTTTTTTTAAACGATAATTTCATATCAACTCTCGAAAAATAGATAGGTAGATGGATTCGTTGGAATTTGTCCCGCATAGGTTAGCCATTGTATATGACAGAATTATGACAGCATCGGCGTTTTGCTCGCAAGATGCTGCTTAGCGGTATTCGGCGAGGCGCAGCCACGATACCCACCACAGTAGATTACGCCCTCGCCTCGGAGTAAAATAGCACTTTACTTGGTTTTTAAGACTGCCGCGCCCACCGATGCGAAACGGCGCCACCACCCGCGCACCGCACACCCAAGTCTATTCCATCACATAAGAGCTCAACCCCATGCCCGGTTTTTTCTCCAAGCAACGCATTACCGCCTCCCGAGGTTATAACCGCTGGATGGTGCCGCCCGCCGCTTTGTCGGTGCATCTCTGCATCGGCCAGGCTTATGCATTCAGCGTGTTCAACGACCCGTTGAGCAAGGTGATCGGCATCACCGAATCCACCCCCGACGACTGGAAACTGACCACGCTGGGCTGGACTTTCAGTCTCGCGATCGTGTTTCTGGGCTTGTCGGCAGCATTCGGCGGCAAATGGCTCGAAAAAGTCGGCCCCCGCTTGACGATGGCGGTCGCGGCCTGCTGTTTCGGCGGCGGTTTCTGGATTGCAGCGCTCGGCGTGTATCTGCATCAAATCTGGCTGATCTATGTCGGCTACGGCGTGATCGGCGGTATCGGCCTGGGTCTCGGCTATGTCTCGCCGGTTTCTACGCTGATCAAATGGTTTCCGGACCGGCGCGGCATGGCGACCGGCATGGCAATCATGGGTTTCGGCGGCGGCGCGATGATCGGTGCGCCACTGGCGGTTTTGCTGATGGATCATTTCAAATCGGCGACCTCGGTCGGCGTGCTCGAAACCTTCATGGTGATGGGCAGCGTGTATTTCATGTCGATGCTGATCGGTGCGCTGACGATACGGATCCCGCCGAACGACTGGAAACCCGAAGGCTGGACGCCGCCGGCCGTCGAAAACAAGATGATCACAAAGGATCATGTGCATATCGACCGGGCTCTGCTGACGCCGCAGTTTTATCTGCTTTGGCTGGTGTTATGTTTGAATGTGACCGCCGGCATCGGCGTTCTGGGTCAGGCGTCGGTGATGATTCAGGAAATGTTCAAGGGTGCGGTCACGCCGGCCGCGGCCGCCGGCTTCGTCGGTTTGCTCAGTCTGTTCAACATGGGAGGCCGCTTTTTTTGGTCGTCGGCCTCGGATTTTCTGGGCCGCAAGAACACCTACATCATCTTCTTCGCGCTCGGCGCGGTGCTTTATGCGGCCGTGCCGACGTTGGGCAAACTTGGCAATATCGGCCCGTTCATCCTGTTGTATGCGATCATCATGAGCATGTACGGCGGCGGTTTCTCGACGATTCCGGCCTATTTGGCCGACATCTTCGGCACTCGCTATGTCGGCGGCATCCATGGCCGCCTATTGACCGCCTGGTCTATAGCAGGCGTCGCGGGCCCGGTACTGGTCAACTATATCCGCGAGTTTCAGATCGAACAGGGCGTCGCGAAGGCGGATGCCTATAATGTGACGATGTATATCATGGCGTGCATCCTGGCAGTCGGCTTCATCTGCAACATCCTGATCCGGCCGGTGCATGAGAAACACCACATGCGCCATGACGAATTCGATGAACTCGACGGCATTTTTCCACACAGCGCGGCGTCCGACGCACACTAAATTAATCTCGCTTATTCAAAGAGACGGATGATGAAAAATTCCGACAAACCGAAATCCACTCCACTGGCACTGGTGATGCTGTTTTGGCTGTATGTCGCCGCACCGTTGACCTGGGGCATCTGGTCCACATTGAAAAAGGCGATGGCGCTGTTTAATTGACTTTTGTAAGGTAGGCACTGCCTACCTTACAAAATCAACAAGGTGCCCAATACCCTCTGGGGCATAAATGCGCACCCTTCTCCGTTACGGCAGCGGCACCGGATGCGTAAACACCGAATCGTTGCCTTTGACTTGGTCATGGCAGGCCAGGCACTCCTGTACAAATGACGCATCAGTACCATAAGGCTTCTGCTCCATCCCGAGCCAGCGCGCAAACCCCCATCCGCCGGTCTTTGCAAATTTCGCGGAATCCTTGATCATGAATTCGGCATGCACGAATTCACCGGGCACGGTCGCCGCCGCCCATTTCGGATGAATTTGATCCTTCCAGGCCAGCTTACCGAGAATGCTGCCTTCAGGCCAAGGGTTGGTGTTGCCGGCTCTTGCCGCATTGACCGCCGTGTCGTTGCCGACAATCACCCGCAATGACTCTTTGTCCTGCCGGTGCGACACACCGATCACCCGCCAATTTTTGTAATAGGCGGGCAATTCGATGCCGTTCGGCGCCGGCGCGGGCTTCTCGGCGGCCAAGACGGCGCCGGCGGCAAGCAAGACGCCGCCAAAAGTTAAAGTGCTGATCAATTTCATTGGTTTCTCCTCTAATATTATTGGCAATCGGGATTTTCGATGTGCTAATCCGGTTCTATTGACAGATTGTCGCCCCCCAAAGTTTTGTACCTTAAGCGCTCGCTAGCACGGGCGCCGCCGCCAGCAGTTTACGGGTATAATCGTGGCGCGGATCGGTCAGAACCTGCTTTACATCGCCATGCTCAACGATCCTGCCTTGGTACATCACCGCGACCTCATCGGCGATTTCGGCAACGATCGCCAGATCGTGCGTGATGAACAGATAACTGACATTGCTTTCGCGCTGTAAAGTTTTCAACAGATCGATGATCTGCGCCTGCACCGAAACATCGAGCGCGCTGGTCGGTTCGTCGCAGACGATCAGCTTCGGGTTCACCGCCAGGGCCCGCGCGATGCAGATGCGTTGGCGCTGGCCGCCCGAGAATTCATGCGGATAGCGCAGCGCCGCATCGGCCGGAAGGCCCACCTGTTCGAGCAGCTGGCTGACCTTTTCCTTCCGGGCGTCGCTGCCGATGTCCGGATGCAGGGCGCGAAGGCCTTCCGCGACGATGTCGCCGACCAGCATGCGCGGATTCATCGACGAAAACGGGTCCTGAAACACGATCTGCATGTCCGCGCGCTTCTGCCGCAGCGCCTCCCCACTCAATTGCACCAGCTCGAAGCCGTCGAGCTTGACCTGCCCGGCGCCGCCCGGAATCAGATTCAACAACGCCTTGCCGAGCGTGGTCTTGCCGCAACCGGACTCGCCGACCAAGGCTAACGTTTTGCCGCGCGGAATCGTAAAACTGACGCCGTCAACCGCGCGCACATGATCGACAACGCGTTTGAACAAGCCTTTGCGTATCGGATAGTAACAGCGGAAGTCGACGACTTGCAGCAACGGCGGCGCTTCCCGCGCCTGATGCGCAAGACAGCTCTGCATCGACGGCAAGGCCTGCAACAGCTTTTGCGTGTAGGGATGTTTCGGCTGGTGAAAAAAATCCGGCAGCGCCCCGGTCTCGACGATCTTGCCCCGCTGCATCACCGCGACCCGGTCCGCCATCGTCGAAACCAGCGCCAGATCGTGGCTGATCAACCACAGAGCCATACCGGTGTGCTGTTGAATGCTTTTGAGTAGCGCCAGGATTTGCGCCTGGATCGTCACGTCCAATGATGTGGTCGGCTCGTCCGCGATCAACAAATCCGGCTTGCCCGCCAGCGCGATCGCGATCATCACGCGCTGTCTTTGTCCGCCCGAGAGTTGGTGCGGATAATCGTTGACCCGCTGCTCCGGATGCGGTATCTCGACCTGCTGCAGCAATTCCAGCACGCGCGCCCGCACGGCGGCCTTGGGCAGCGAAAAATGGCTTTCGATCACTTCCGCGACCTGGCTGCCTATCGTCATGACCGGATTCAGCGACGACATCGGGTCCTGAAAGATCAGCCCGATGCGGCGGCCGCGAACCTTGCACAATTCGAGTTCCGAATGTTCGAGCAGATTGTCGCCGTTCAGGGTGACCGCTTCGGCTTCGATGCTGGCGTTATCCGGCAGCAAGCGCAGCACCGACAACGCGGTCATCGACTTGCCGGAGCCCGATTCGCCGACCAGCGCGAAGGTTTCGCCAGGATAGATCGTGAAGCTGATGCAGTCGACGACCTTTTGATGGCGATTGAAGGCGACGCTAAGGTTTTGAACAAACAATAGCGGATTAATCATGCCAGTTTTGATATTTTTCTTTTCCATAGCCAACTTTATCAGCATTGTGTGCGCTTTCTGAAGTGAGCATGATACCCTGGACATCTGAATTGGATAATGCGGCGTTTTCATCGTCTTGCTCGTCGCTCTTGATGTTGAGCTTATTAGACGCCATCGCTACGACTCCTCCGCGGATCAAAAGCATCCTGCACCACATCCGCAAACAGATTGGCCGCCAGAACCAGGATGAACATGAACACAAAGGCGGCGGTCAACGACCACCAGACGACCGGTTCGCGGGCCATTTCCAGACGCGCTCCGTTGATCATGTTGCCCCAGCTGTAGGTCGTCGGATCGACGCCGATGTTGATGTAGGACAACACCGCCTCGGCCAAGACCAAGGCGCTGAAATCGAGCACGACCGAGATCAAGACAATGTGCATCACGTTCGGCAGTATGTGCCGCGCCAGAATCGCGCCCTGCTTGACGCCCAAAGCCCTGGCCGCCTGCACATATTCCATCTCGCGCAGCTTCAGCGTTTCGGCGCGCAATAGCCGGCAAAGACCGGTCCAACTGGTCACGCCGAGAATCATGCACAGAAACAGCAAGCGCATGTCGGCGCGTAAGACCACACTGGTGAAGGCTTCCTCGTGAGTCGCCATGTACACTTGTACCATCAGGATCGAGGCCGCAATCAGCAAGACGCTGGGGATGGAGTTTAACGTGGTGTAGAGGTACTGAATCAGATCGTCGATCCAACCCTGAAAAAAACCTGCCAGGATACCGAACAAAATCGCCATCGGCAGCATGATCAGGGTCGTCAACGTGCCGATCACGAGGCCGGTGCGAATGCTTTTGATTGTCTGATAAAATACATCCTCACCGACCTTGTCGGTGCCCAATATGTGATAATAAGCCGACAAATAACACAACGCATAAACGATCGTCACGATCGCAAAACCGACCGCCAGGGCGCTTTTGCCCGGGGCCGAACCTTTCAGGAAACGCTGTTGCTGCGCGGCAAAAATCCCCCAGAGCATGAGCCAAAAAAACGTGCACAGACTCGCACCCTGAAATAGGCCGTACAATCCCTTTTTCAGAATATCGGCCGTAAGCTCTCGCTCGGGATCGCTCAAATGCGCGCCGCCGTATTTCAAGCGCGGATAATCCCAATGCGCGGTACCGTCGTCCAGCGTGACCATTTCCTTACCGTAGCCGAATGCCGCAAACGGTGCCGAATAGGTTTTTTCGCCATGTTGGCGCAAGGGCGCGGCCCAATAATCCAGCACACTGATCACGTCGTTGCCGTCATCGCCGGACGCCTTGAAATGAATCGAATCGATGAGCCCTATCAATACAAAGAACACCAACACGGTCAGCGAGATCATGCCGTTTTTGCTGGCGGTAATTTGCCGAAGAGGCCGTCTGAAATGTTCCTTGCCGCGAACATAGACTCCCATGCTGATCGTCATGACGATCAGCAAAAAAATCAAGGCGTCGGTCCATAAAACGATCATGTAAACAACCTACGGTGTGGTAATGAAAAGCGATGGCTGCCTGCTATTTTCCCATAATTTCAGGCCGCTCGCGGCATTTTGATAAAGCCGGGATATTTTTCGGTTATATGATAAAATCGACAGGATTCATTCCGGCGAACTGCGCCAGACTCAACGAATGGTGCGGCTCCGGATGGGTATGACGACACACAGGCATCGTCTTGCCCGCGCATTTTTATCCATCACATCATTATTATAAGAAAGCACATGAACAAACCTAAAAAAGTTGCAATTTTGACCGCTGGCGGTCTGGCCCCCTGTTTAAATTCAGCGATCGGCAGCCTGATCGAGCGTTACAATGAGATCGATCCGTCGATCGAAATCATCTGCTATCGCAGCGGCTACAAAGGCTTGCTGCTCGGCGATTATTACCAAGTCACCCAAGCGGTGCGCGACAATGCCGGCCTGCTGCAGAAGTTCGGCGGTTCGGTGATCGGCAACAGCCGCGTCAAACTGACCAACGTCAAGGATTGCGTAAAACGAGGTCTGGTTCAGGAAGGCCAGGACCCCCAAAAAGTCGCGACCGACCAACTGGTTAAAGACGGCGTCGATGTATTGCACACGATCGGCGGCGACGACACCAATACCGCCGCGGCCGACCTGGCAGCATTTTTGGCGAAAAACAATTACGGCCTGACCGTGATCGGCCTGCCGAAAACCGTCGATAACGATGTGTTCCCGATCAAACAATCCTTGGGCGCCTGGACCGCCGCCGAACAAGGCGCGCGCTATTTCTTGAACGTGGTCGCGGAAAACAATTCCAACCCACGCATGCTGATCGTGCACGAAGTAATGGGACGTAGCTGCGGCTGGCTGACCGCCGCGACCGCTTTGGAATACCGCAAACTGCTCGACCGCTCCGAATGGCTCCCGGACCTCGGTCTTAGCCGCGACACCTACGAAGTACACGGCATTTTCGTGCCGGAAATGGATGTCGATCTGGCTGCCGAAGCGGCTCGTCTGCGCGCGGTGATGGACAAGGTCGACTGCGTAAACATTTTCGTTTCCGAGGGTGCCGGCGTCGAGGCGATCGTCGCCGAAATGCAATCGAAAGGCCAGGAAGTACCGCGCGATGCGTTCGGCCATATCAAGCTGGATGCTGTGAATCCCGGCAAGTGGTTCGGCGAGCAATTCGCGCAGATGATCGGCGCGGAAAAAACGCTGGTGCAAAAATCCGGCTATTTCGCGCGCGCCGCTGCCGCAAATGCCGAAGACATCCGCCTGATCAAATCCTGCGCCGACCTGGCGGTCGAATGCGCGATGCGCCGCGAACCGGGCGTGATCGGCCATGACGAAGACAACGGCAACGTGCTGCGCGCGATCGAATTCCCGCGCATCAAGGGCGGCAAGCCTTTCGACATCGACGCGCCTTGGTTCGAAAAGGCACTGGGTGAAATCGGTCAGGCTAAAGGCAAGAAAGTCACTACCGCGCATTAAAGCGGACAGGAAAAGGCGAGCACGGGTCCTTTGTGCCCGCCTGATCTGCCGGTCCTTAAATCCGGCCCCAAAAAAGCCGCTCAATCCCTTCGAATTGAGCGGCTTTTTTTATTCCTCGGCCGGGTTAAGACGACATTTCTTCTATTTCAGCGCGGCGCCCAAATACCCCTGCTGCCGCCAAGCTTCATACAACACCACCGCAACCGTATTCGACAAATTCAAACTGCGGCTTTGCGTCCGCATCGGCAGATACAGGGAACGCTCCGCCCCCACCTCGGCCAGCACGCTAGCCGGCAAGCCGCGCGTCTCGGGACCGAACAGCAGCGCATCGCCGGATCGGAATTCGACCTCGCTGAATAGCGCCTTTCCTTTCGTACTCAGCGCGAAAATGCGCTCTGGCCGCACGCTTTCGAAGAACTCGGCCAATGCCGGATAGACCTTCACATCGGCCCATTCATGATAATCGAGTCCTGCACGGCGTAGTTTCTTGTCTTCCAGCTCAAACCCCAAAGGCTCGATCAAATGCAGCTTTGCGCCGGTATTGGCGCAAAGCCGAATGATGTTGCCGGTATTCGCGGGAATTTCCGGCTCATACATCACGATATGAAACATCGGGCTCGGTCAGTCCTTTGCAGAAACCGGCGTCAGTTTCCAGATCTCATTGTTATAGTCGGCAATCGTTCTGTCGGTCGAGAATTTGCCGCTGGCGGCACAGTTCAGAATACTCATTCGTGTCCAGTGCTCCTTGTCCTGATAAGCTTTATCGACGCGGCGCTGCGCATCGATGAAGCTGCGAAAATCGGCAATTGTCATCCACGGATCGTGTGGGCTTTTCAGCGACGCGATGATAGGGTCGAAAATTTCAGGTTCGAAAGAATTGAAATATTTCAACTCGAGCAGATTCATCACCCGTTTCAGATCTTCGTCGGATTCGATGATTGCGACCGGATCGTAGTTGTGTCGCCGCGCCTCGACTTCTTGCTCGGTCAGACCAAACAGAAAGAAATTTTCGTCGCCGACTTCTTCGCGAATTTCGATATTCGCACCGTCGAGAGTACCGATCGTCAATGAGCCGTTCATCATGAACTTCATGTTGCCGGTGCCGGAAGCTTCCTTGCCGGCGGTTGAAATTTGTTCGGACAAATCGGTGCCCGGACAGATCTTTTCCATCGCCGACACCCGATAATTGGGCAAAAACACCAGTTTCAGCTTATCGCCGACTGCAGGATCGTTGTTGATGACATCGGCCACATTGTTGACCAGCTTGATGATCCGCTTTGCCATGAAATAGCCCGGCGCCGCCTTGCCGCCGATCAGCACGCAGCGATTGGTCCAATTGGCGGTGTCGCCGCGCTTGATCCGGTCGTACAGATGAATCACATGCAGTACGTTCAACAGTTGGCGCTTGTACTCGTGAATCCGCTTGACCTGCACGTCGAACAACGCGTCCAGGTTGATATCGATGTCATGCTCTACTTTCTTGAAATCGACCAGGCGCTTCTTTGCATTCAGACGCACTTGCTGCCAACGCTTCTGGAACTTCTTGTCGTCGGCGAATTTTTCGAGCTTCTTGAGCTGCGTCAGATCGGTCAGCCAACCGTCGCCGATGGTTTCGGTGATCAGCTCGGCCAGCTCCGGATTGCAAGATGCCAGCCAGCGGCGCGGCGTAACGCCGTTCGTCTTGTTGTTGAATTTCTCGGGCCAGAGCTCGTAAAAATCACGGAACAGGCCTTGTTGCAGCAGCTTAGAATGCAACTCCGCAACACCATTCACCGAAAAACTGCCGACGATCGCAAGATAAGCCATGCGCACATGCTGCTCGTGGCCTTCCTCGATCAGCGACATGCGCGCCAGACGGTCGACGTCGCCGGGCCAGCGAGCCGATACTTCGGTGAGGAAATCCGCGTTGATTTGGAATATGATTTCGAGCAAACGCGGCAGCAAACTCCTGAACAATGAAACCGACCATCTTTCCAGCGCTTCCGGCAGCAGCGTATGGTTTGTGTAGGCCATGGTCTCGCGCGTAATCAGCCATGCTTCATACCATTCGAGACCGTGTTCGTCGATCAGCAGCCGCATCAGTTCGGCGACCGCAATACTCGGGTGCGTATCGTTCAATTGAAAGCAATTTTTCGCGGCGAACTCGCTGAAATCGTTGCCGTGGCGGCCGACCCATTTTTCTATCACATCCTGCAAACTGGCAGACGCCAACAAATATTGTTGCTTTAAACGCAAGGCCTTGCCGTTTTCATTCGCATCATTCGGATACAAGACCATCGTGATGTTTTCGGCGGTATTCTTTGCGGCAACCGATTCGGCATAATCGCCGGCATTGAATTCGTCGAGATTGAACTCTTCCGTCGCGGTCGCTTTCCATAAACGCAAGGTATTGACCGTACCATTCTGATAACCGGGGATCGGCGTGTCGAACGGTACTGCCAGTACATCATGCGTATCGACCCATGTCACCCGTTTCTTGCCGAATTCATCGATATGTACCTCGGTGCGGCCGCCGAATTTGATCCTTTGCTTGTATTCGAGGCGTTCGATTTCCCAGACATTGCCGTTGCGCAGCCAATGGTCAGGCTTTTCGACCTGCTCGCCGCTGACGATCAACTGCGTGAACATGCCGTATTCATAACGCAGTCCATAACCGGTGACTGGCAGTTGCAGCGTTGCGCAACTGTCGATGAAGCAGGCCGCCAAACGACCGAGGCCGCCATTGCCGAGTCCCGCGTCGGGTTCGTTCTCGACCAGTTCCTCCATTTCCAGGCCTAACTCGTATAAAGCGCTTTTGGCCGTATCGTTCACACCCAGATTGAGCATCGCATTGCTCAGCGTGCGTCCCATAAGAAATTCCATCGACAGATAGTAGGCGCTCTTGCTATCGGCCTGCTTATAGGCGTTATAGGTTTTTTTCCACCGCTCGACCAAACGGTCGCTGATCGCCAATGAAAACGCTTCGTAGGCATAATGCAACGAACAGCAGTTTTCATCACGGCCCAACCGATGTCCGTAATAACGCTTGAAATCGTCCTTTAGCCCATTTGTGTCCATCCCCAAGTCAGGCAGTTTCGTAATGTCGTTTTTTGGTTGACTCTTTTTGAATTGTCTCTTAGGCATTGGTCAATTTGCGGTAAGTTATAAAAAGATGACGGCTATTTTAGGCGTTTTGAATAAAAGTTTCAGCTAAGTTTTCGGATTTTCGCCGATCTTCGGTAAATTTTCACCAACAGGGCCATTTTGGGGCGAAAAACGTCAATCCGAAACGCATACTTTGCCAAGATGCAACTTGATCCGCATCAAAGCCGTTGCTTTGGAAAAATTATGCAACTAGCGTGCCGCAAGATTAGGAATCAACAGCCGATGCGATCCGTTTAAGATTGGACATTACAATTTTGTCGATAACCGGGTAGAATACTAGAGATATTGCCGGGAGAATGACATATAATTTGCGGTTCTTCGATGCGTTTTTAACGAATCGGGATTGACCATGCGGCAAAACACAAAGCCGGACCGCCGGTTTGAGAACATTTCAGGTGAACGAGGTATTGGGGTGGAGTTAAGCGGCGCACAAATATTGGTGCAGAGTCTTAAAGACGAAGGCGTTGAATATATTTTCGGCTATCCTGGCGGCGCGGTGCTGCATTTGTATGACGCACTGTTCCAGCAGCAGGACATCAAGCACATTCTGGTGCGGCACGAGCAGGGCGCGACCCATGCGGCCGACGGTTATGCGCGCGCGACCGGTAATCCCGGCGTCGTGCTGGTCACCTCCGGTCCCGGTGCGACCAATGCGATCACCGGTATCGCTACCGCCTATATGGACTCCATTCCGCTGGTCGTGATTTCAGGGCAAGTCTCGATGCCGGTGATCGGCAGCGACGCATTCCAGGAAGTCGACATGGTCGGCATCAGCCGCCCCTGCGTGAAGCATAATTTCCTGGTCAAGGATGTCAACAAGATCGCCGAAACGGTCAAGAAGGCGTTTTATATCGCAACCACAGGCCGCCCCGGCCCCGTCGTGGTCGATATTCCGAAGGATATTACCGATCCCAGAATCAAGGTGCCGTATCACTACCCGAAAAAGGTATCGATCCGCTCCTACAATCCGACTGTGGTCGGCCATAAAGGCCAGATCAAGAAAGCGGTCGATTTGCTCTTAACCGCCGAACGCCCGGTCATTTATTCCGGCGGCGGCGTCGTGCTTGGTGAGGCAAGCCACGAGCTGACCGAATTCACTCGCCTGCTCGGCTATCCGATTACGAATACCTTGATGGGCCTCGGCGCCTATCCGGCCACCGACAAGCAATTCATCGGCATGCTCGGCATGCACGGCACCTACGAAGCGAACATGGCGATGCACGAAAGCGATTTGATCATCGCTATCGGCGCGCGTTTCGACGACCGGGTGACCGGCAAGCTGGACAGGTTTTGTCCGCACGCGAAGATCATCCATATCGACGTCGATCCCGCCTCGATTTCGAAGACCGTCAAGGTCGATATTCCAATCGTCGGCGAAGTGAAGCCGGTGCTGGAGCAAATGATCGAGTTGATCAAGGAACACAAAAAGAAGCCGGGCAAAAAGGCACTGGAGGCGTGGTGGGAGCAAATCGGCCGATGGCAATCGCTGAAATGTCTGGAATACGACCGTAATAGTCCATTGATCAAGCCGCAATATGTCATCGAACAACTTTACGAAGTCACGAAGGGCGACGCATATGTTACCTCCGATGTCGGCCAGCACCAAATGTGGGCTGCGCAATATTACCGTTTCGACAAGCCGCGCCGCTGGATCAACTCCGGCGGACTCGGCACGATGGGCTTCGGCATGCCGGCCGCGATCGGCGTCAAGCTCGGTTTTCCTGACGCCGATGTCGCCTGCGTAACCGGCGAAGCCAGCATCCAGATGTGCATTCAGGAATTATCGACCGCGTTGCAATACAACACGCCGATCAAGATTATCAACCTAAACAACCGCTACATGGGCATGGTGCGGCAGTGGCAGGAATTTACCTACGAAAGCCGCTATTCGCATTCGTACATGGACACGATTCCGGACTTCGTCAAACTCGCGGAAGCCTACGGCCATGTCGGCATGTACATCGACAAGCCGGAAGACGTCCGACCGGCGCTTGAAAAGGCATTTGCAATGAAAGATCGCACCGTCTTTTTGGACATCATCACCGACCGCACCGAAAACGTGTATCCGATGATCGAAGCAGGCAAAGCCCATAATGACATGAAACTCAGGGTTGCCGCCGGCTCCGCAACAGACGACAGGGAATTGGCCTAATGAGACACATCATCTCCATTTTGATGGAAAACGAATCCGGCGCGTTGTCGCGCGTCGCGGGCCTGTTTTCGGCGCGCGGCTATAATATCGAATCCTTGACCGTCGCGCCGACCGAAGATCCGACGCTGTCGCGAATGACGATCGTGACGCGCGGCAGCGACGACATCATCGAACAAATCACCAAGCAGTTGAACAAACTGATCGACGTAGTCAAATTACTCGATCTGTCCGATGTCGGCGCGCATATCGAACGCGAACTGATGCTGATCAAGATCAGCACCACCGAACAGAACCGGCTCGAAATCAGAAGCATTGCAGATATTTTCCGCGGCAAGATCATCGACGTGACGGCAAGCACTTATGTCGTCGAAATGACCGGCCCGTCCGAAAAGCTCGATGCCTTCGTCGCCGCGATCGCGCCGGAATCGATCATCGAAGTCGTGCGTTCCGGCCCGACCGGCATTTCGCGCGGCGAAGCCGGACTGCACTTATAAGCCGGACACACAGTTTCATTTTCTAAATTAAAAGCAACAACAGGTACAACAATGCAAGTTTATTACGACAAAGATGCGGATCTTTCGATCATCAAATCCAAAAAAGTCGCGATCATCGGCTACGGTTCCCAAGGCCATGCGCATGCGAACAATTTAAAAGACTCAGGCGTCGATGTGGTAGTGGGTTTGCGGCCGAATTCAGCCTCAGTCGCGAAGGCGCAAGGCTCCGGCCTGACCGTCAAGGACGTTGCCCAAGCCGTTGCCGGCGCCGATGTGGTGATGATTTTGACGCCTGACGAGTTTCAAGCGCAGTTGTATAAAACCGAAATCGAGCCGAATATCAAACAAGGCGCGACTCTGGCATTTGCGCACGGTTTTTCGATCCTGTTCAACCAGGTCGTGCCGCGCGCCGACCTCGACGTGGTGATGATCGCCCCAAAAGCGCCCGGCCACACGGTCCGCTCCGAATTCGTCCGCGGCGGCGGCGTACCCGATCTGATCGCGGTACACAAAAACGTTTCCGGCAGCGCGAAGGACTTGTGCCTGTCTTACGCTTCCGCGATCGGCGGCGGCCGTTCCGGTATCATCGAAACCACCTTCCGCGATGAAGCCGAAACCGATTTGTTCGGCGAACAGGCGGTACTCTGCGGCGGTGCGGTCGAATTGATCAAGGCCGGTTTCGAAACCTTGGTCGAAGCCGGTTATGCTCCGGAAATGGCTTATTTCGAATGTTTGCACGAACTGAAACTGATCGTCGATCTGATGTACGAAGGCGGCATCGCTAACATGAACTATTCGATCTCAAACAACGCAGAATACGGCGAATACGTAACCGGCCCACGCGTGATCAACGACGAAAGCCGCCGTGCGATGAAAGAAGCGCTCAATAACATCAGAAACGGCGAATACGCGAAACGCTTCATTCTGGAAGGCGCGACCAACTATCCGGAGATGACCGCGCGCCGCCGCCTGAACGCCGAACACCCGATCGAAGTCGTCGGCGAAAAGCTGCGCGCGATGATGCCTTGGATCAAGGCGAACAAAATCGTCGACAAAGCCAAAAACTGATCCGTTGAATTCGGTTCCGAAAAAAGCCCGTCCCTTGACGGGCTTTTTTTTGCTTTAAAAAATCAGCACTTTTCCATGTAGAGCCCTTCCCTGCCCCACAAGCGAATCACCGAATTTGAACTTTACCTCGAGTCCTGAATTTACCCGCCGATCTTATGGTCAAATTAGGTAAAAGGGTAAGATACCGGCATCGAAATTTTTCGCTTGCTGCCATACCCCCTTCTCATTGATGTCCAGCGGATATCGAGAACGGCGGACAAATCAAGATCCATGTGATCAGGAGTGTAATACCATGAAAATTCTAGTCACCGGCGGCACCGGCTTTATCGGCAAGGCCTTGGTCAAAACCCTGATTGGAAGGGGTCATCAAGTGGCCGTATTGAGCCGGACGCCGAAAAGCGTGGAGCAACAGTGCGGGCCGGAAGCGATAGCGCTCGGCCATTTGAGTTTGCTCGCGCCGGAGATGCCGATCGATGTGATCATCAATTTAGCCGGCGCGCCAATCTTCGACGTGCGCTGGACCGAGGCGCGCAAACAGTTGATCAGAGCCAGCCGGATCGGTTTGACCGAACAACTGAACGATTGCATCGAGCGAATGGCCGACAAACCGAAGTTGCTGATCAGCGGTTCCGCGATCGGCTATTATGGCGATCAGGGCGATGCCGAGTTGACCGAGGAGTCGCCCGTCCGCCCCGACTTTTCGCAGCAGCTGTGCGCCGATTGGGAAGCAGCGGCCACTCGCGCTTCTACATTCGGGGTTCGTGTCTGCTTGATTCGCACCGGTCTGGTGATTGCCGAAGGCGGCGGATTATTGCAGCGGATGCTGCTGCCTTTCCGTCTCGGATTCGGCGGGCGGCTGGGCAATGGCAGGCAATGGATGTCGTGGATTCATCGGCAGGACTGGATCAATATTGTATTGACAATGATCGCGGATGAGTCGATGCAGGGCGCGTACAATGCAACCGCGCCGAATCCGGTCACGAATCAGGAATTTACCTGCACATTGGCGCGCCACCTGCACCGTCCGGCGCTGTTTCCGGCACCTGCTTTCGCATTGAAACTGTTGCTCGGCGAGATGTCCGAACTGGTATTAGGCAGCCAGCGAGTATTGCCGACACGCTTGTTGAAGCACGGTTTCAAGTTTCAATATCCGGATTTGGACGGAGCGCTACGAGCGGCATTGGCGGCAAAAGTGGGATAGGAGGCGCCTCAAACCACCGAGGATATAAAAGCTGCAAGTGGTTCTAGCGCTTTTTACGGGTTCTAAATATCACGAACTTCGGGTTTGCCGCGACAACACGATGTCCGCCAAACAGCCGGTCCAACTCGACATGATAATGAAGATGCCGGTTGCCGATCACCCAGAGTTCGCCATTTTGGCGTAGCACGCGCTTGGCATCCCTGAATAGGCTAACCGCAATCTGGTCGCCTTGCAGATATTGTTGATGAAAAGGCGGATTACACAGGATCAAATCGGCCGATTCGGCTTCGAATGCCTTCAAACCATCGCCAACTTGAAAGCTTGCCTTACGTTCCGTGCCGAAGGCGGCTTCGAAATTTTCCTGTGCCGAGGCGACCGCCATGTACGATTCATCGACAAAATGCACCATCGCTTCCGGATTGCGCTGAGCCGCGATCAGACCGACCACGCCGTTGCCGCAACCTAGATCGACGATCCCGGATGGACCCAGTCCGGAAGGAAGGTGTTCGAGGAAAAACCTTGTGCCGATGTCCAGGCTGTCTCGCGAAAACACATTTGCATGATTGCTGATCCAGAAATCGGTATGCTCCAGCCGATAACGCACCGGATACGGATTCGGCGGCGGGTTTTCGAACGGTATTTCCTTCGCGAAGATCAGCTTGGCTTTTTTGCGCGCCAGGGACGTCGTGGTCGGACCAAGCAGACGCTCGACCGTCTGCCAAACCGAGGCCGGCAGCGTCTTGACCATGCCGGCCAGGACGATTTGGGCATCCGGCTGTAAATGGCCGCGCAGGCTGATCAGCTGGTGCTCCAAGAGGCCGAGCGTCTTCGGAACCTTGATCAGCACCAGATCGTAAGCCTCCGGCAGCGTTTCAAAGCTGTGCAGCAGCCTGACCGCATCCTGGGCCTTGCCGTTTCGCTCCAGATTGATTTGGGTCGCCTGCCGTGACAGGAAGGAGTCCGACAACGCAGCGGGGCGGCGGTCGCTCAAGGCGACCGCGAGCGTCCCGAAGCTGTCGTTCATGATCAAAACCCGGCTATCGGGCTGCGGCAGCCCCTGCTCGGCAAGATGAGCCAACAGATACTCGTCCGCCGCATCGAAAGGCTGCAATAGTTCATTGCTGCGCAGCGGCAGACGGATCAGCTCGAAAACGCCCTGGGGGGCTGTAAACTGCATGAGGGTTCCAGGCTCAAGCGCGCGACATGAATTTTCCGGTTTCGGTATTCACCTTGATCGATTCGCCGGTTTCGATGTATTCGGGCACCTGCACTTCAAGACCGGTATGCAGTTTCGCGGTCTTGGTCCGGCTCGACGCGGTCGCTCCCTTGATCGCGGGCGGCGTCTCGATGATCGTAAACACGACCGATGACGGCAATTCAATGCCGATCAGTTCGTCATCGACCAATAGCGCCACGATGCCTTCCAGACCGTCGGTCAGATATTCGACCTTGCCTTCCAGATCGTCGCTGTTCAGGCTGTATTGGCTGTAGTCTTCCTGATTCATGAAGATGAAATTGTCGCCGTCCTGATAAGAAAACTGCACCTTCGCGCGCACGCAATCGGCGTCCTTGAAAAAATCGTCCCCTTTCAGCGTTTCGTCGAGCTTTTGCCCGGTCTTCAGGTTGTTGAAGCGGACCTTGTACAGGGTCGAAGCGCCGCGCGACGACGGGTTTCTGACATCCACCTGTTTGACCACATGCGGGGCGCCGTTGATCTCGACGACCATGCCTTTTTTTAATTCACTGGCCTTCGCCACGTTTATTCTCCTTTGTCATTGCTTGCCGGAAACGGCGGGTGTTAAAAATTTGGGTCAGATTTCGACGGCGTCAGGTATCCGAATCGCGAGCAAATCGCAGAGCGTATGGTGCAGCACGCCGTTCGCGGTCGAGCCCAATAGCAAGGCCAGGCCGTGCCGGCCGTGCGATCCGACCACGATCAGATCGGCCGCGATCGCTTCGGCGAGGCGCACGATTTCGTCTTGCGGCACGCCCCAAATCAGCCATAGATCGGATTGATCGACGCCGAGTTCCGCACCCAAGGCGATCAGCTTGCCGCGTTCGGCTTCCAGGAGATCATACTCGGACGGCGTGTCGACCGGAATGAGGGTGCCGTAAGCGGTGTCCGGCATCGGAATGTCGTCGAGCACGCGCAGGAGGCTCATTTTAGCGCCAAAGACGCGGGCCAGGGACTTCGCGCGAGCGGCGATCGTGTCGCCGGTTTCCGAAAAATCCGCGGTCAAAAGAATGTGGCGATAGGCCGTCATGGTGGCGTCATTTGATCAATATGAGGGATCGGCTATTTTAGCAAATTAATACCCGGAATTGGGCAACCGAACTTTTACAAAAGTTTAACCATGCTCGTTAGAATTTTTGCGAGGATCAAAGTAATATACCGAATACAAGATCACTCCTTTGAGGAATCCTCATGAACCGTTTCGTCTGGCTATGCTTCATCGCATTTCTTGGTTTTTCTTCGGCCCATGCACTGCCATTGTCGCCGGCGAGTGCACCCGAGCCGCTAAAGCCCTGGATAGACTGGGCTCTACACGACAATCCCGAACATGGCTGCCCCTTCGTGTACAACAGTTACGACGAAAAGCATTGCGGCTGGCCGAGCGAACTGACGCTGGATCTAAACGCTCAACGCGGCGCGTTTTCGATGCGTGTTTCGGTGTTTCAGGATACTTGGCTGACCTTGCCCGGCGACGAAAAACACTGGCCGCTGGCGGTAACCTTGAACGACAGTCCCGCCCAGGTACTCAACAGAAACGGCTGGCCAGCGCTCAAATTGAGCAAAGGATCAGAATCGAAGGCTTATCAAGTCAAGGGTGAATTTTTGTGGGACAGCGTCCCGGAAACATTGAGCGTGCCGGCCGACACCGGACTGTTGAGCCTGAGCGTGAACGGCAGCCCGGTGCCCACGCCGGTGTTAAAGGACGGCCAGCTCTGGATCAAGGCCGCGGAACTGCGTCCGGGCAAGCCGGAAGGCATCGAAAACAAGGTCACCTTGCAAGTGTTTCGCCGTATCGTCGACGAGGTGCCGTTGCAGATGATCACCCGGCTGGTGCTGGACGTGTCCGGCGAACAGCGCGAGCTGAAGCTGGCCGTGCCGTCGCCCGAAGGCTTCATTCCTCTGCTGCTCTCCAGTGCGCTTCCGGCCAGACTGGAGGATGACGGCCGCTTGTTGATCCAGTTGCGACCCGGCCGCTGGCAAATCGACATCACCGGCAGAAGCGGTGGGGCGGTCGAGGCTTTGCCCTTGACAGCCGCTCCTGTCGCAGATAAACAGGAAGTCGCCTGGCCGGCCTCCGAAGTCTGGATCTTCGAGGCGCGTCCGGCGCTGCGTGTCGTCGAAGTCGAGCAGGTCAGCGCGGTCGATGCGAACCTGACCAATCTGCCGGATGACTGGAAAGGCTGGCCTGCCTATCAGGTCGAATCCGGACAGGGGATGCGCTTCAAGGTGATCCGGCGCGGCGACCCGGAACCCGAGCCGAGCCAACTGAATCTGACGCGCAGATTGTGGCTCGATTTCGACGGCGGGGGTTACACGGTCAACGACAAGATCACCGGCAAAATGACGCGCGGCTGGCGGCTGAACGCCTTGCCCGAGATCAAGCTCGGCAAGGTCACACTGGACGGGGCCAATCAGCTGGTCACGCGCCTCGAAGGCTCCGGCAAGGAAGGCGTCGAAGTTCGGCGCGGGATCATCTCTCTGGAGGCCGACAGCCGTTTTGCCGGCGCTATCGGCGAATTGAGCGCGTCCGGCTGGGAGCAAAGTTTTCAACAGGTCAGCGCCGAACTGAATCTGCCGCCGGGCTGGCGCCTGTTCGCGGCGACCGGCGTCGATAATGTGCCGGACAGCTGGGTCGCGCGTTGGACCTTGCTCGATTTCTTTTTGGTGCTGATTTCGTCGTATGCAACCTACAAGCTGTGGACGCGGCTTTGGGGCCTGTTCGCGCTGATCACCCTGGCGCTGATCTGGCACGAAGCCGGCGCGCCGCATTACATCTGGCTGCACATCCTGGCTGCCACCGCGTTGATCCGGGTGCTGCCGGAAGGCCGCTTTCTGAATTTCATGAACTGGTACCGGCGCGCTGCTTGGCTAGGTTTGATCCTGGTCGCGGTGCCGTTCATAATCGATCAGGTGCGCATCGGGCTCTATCCGCAACTGGAACGTCCCTGGCAGAATATCATTGCGCCATCTTATCCTGTCGCCGCGCAAATGCCGGTGGCGCCTGAATCGATCGCAATGAAAGAGGAAATGGCGCCTAGGCAGATGTTGTCCAAATCGAAAATGGCGGATATGGCGGGCAGTGTCGCCGAAAGCATGGGTTATCTCGAAAACAAGCCGGCCGATTTCGAGCGTCTCGATCCGAATGCGAAGATTCAGACCGGGCCAGGCCTTCCCGACTGGCAATGGCATAAAGTACTGCTGAGCTGGAACGGCTCGGTCGACCCGGGGCAGCCCCTGCGGCTTTGGTATCTGCCGCCCGCCTTGACCTTGCTGTTGAATTTCCTGCGCGTCGCGTTGGTTGCGGTGCTGGCGTTGTTGATGTTCGGCGTCGCCGAAGTCTTGACTTTCCGCTTCAAGGCCTCGCCGGCGCTGATGGTCTGGTGCCTGCTGGCGCCGATGCTGTCGCTGCCGGCGCAAAAGGTCCATGCGGATTTTCCGAGTCAGGCCATGCTCGATCAATTGAAAGCCCGCCTGCTCGAAGCGCCCGACTGCCTGCCGGCTTGCGCCGAAATCGCGACGATGCAGGCGAACCTTGGGGACAAGGACCTGTTGATCACCTTGGAAATTCATGCCCAGCAGGGCGTCGCGGTGCCGTTGCCTGCCGATTCCGAGCAGTGGTTTCCGAATCTGCTGACTGTCGACGGCGCCCCCGCGCCAGGTCTCTTCCGTGCCGGCAATAGCCTCTGGCTGCATCTCGGTCAGGGCCGGCATCAAGTCACGATGCGAGGCGTCTTGCCGCAGGTCGCCAAATTTACCGTGCCGCTGCCGTTGAAACCGCATCGGGTGACCGCGGGCGGCAGCGGCTGGGAAGTGATCGGCATCCAGGAAAACGGCATTCCGGGCGAGCAGTTGCAATTCGAGCGCGTGCAGAAGGCCGAGGACAAGGCGCAGGCGGCGGCCTTGACGCCCGGCGTGCTGCCCGCGTTCGTGCAGATCGAACGTACCCTGCAACTGGGTCTGGACTGGCATGTCTCCACCCGGATCATCCGGGTGTCCGAACCGAACTCGCCGGTGCTGCTGGCGGTGCCGCTGTTGCCTGGCGAGGCGGTCACCACGCCCGGTGTCCGGGTCAGGGACGGCAAGGCGGAGGTGAACATGGCGGCCGGGCAAACGGTGATGGTGTGGTCATCGACGCTCGAAAAAAAGGACAGGATCGAACTGGCCGCCGCAAAGACCGAACAATGGGTCGAAATTTTCAAGGCCGATGTGAGTCCGGTCTGGCACATCGAAACCACCGGCATCGCGATGATGTATCTGAACCACGAACAGCGCTGGCTGCCCGAATGGCGGCCCTGGCCCGGCGAAAAAGTCCTGTTGACGGTCTCGCGCCCCGAAGCGGTCGAAGGCCAGACCTTGACGATCGACGAAAGCCGTCTGGCGATCACGCCTGGCAAGCGCACCCGCGATGCGGAACTCGCGTTCAGCATCCGCAGTTCGCAGGGCGGCCAGCATACGCTGATCCTGCCGGAGGGCGCGGAACTGCAAACGGTCGCGATCGACGGGCGTCCGCAACCGCTGCGCCAGGAAGGGCGCAAGCTGGCGCTGCCGATCAGGCCGGGGGCGCAGAGTGTCGCGCTGCACTGGCTCGAATCGCAGCCGGTCAGCGCCAAGGTCACCACACCGGAGGTCGATTTGGGTGCGGACAGCGTGAATGCGAGTCTGAACATCAGTCTCGGCGAAGACCGCTGGGTATTATGGGTGCACGGTCTGAAAATGGGACCGGCGGTGTTGTTTTGGGGCGTGTTGATCGTGATCGTGCTGCTGTCATGGGGCCTCGGCAAAATACCACTGACCCCACTGAAACCTTGGCAATGGTTTTTGTTGCTGATAGGGCTCAGTCAAATTCCGCTCGCGACCGCGCTGATCGTGATCGCCTGGCTGATGCTGCTCGGTTGGCGCGGCGGTAAATCGGCCGCCGACATACGTTACTTCAATGGCATGCAAGTCCTGCTCAGCGGACTGACCCTGTTATCGCTGGCCATCTTGTTCTTCGCGGTCTCGCACGGTCTGCTGAACAGGCCGGACATGATGATCACCGGCAATCAGTCCTCGCCGTACTCGCTGAACTGGTACCAGGACAGAAGCGCCGCGCTATTGCCACAAGCGACCGTCATTTCGGTACCGCTGAAGGTTTACCGTCTGCTGATGCTGGGCTGGTCGCTGTGGCTGGCGGTTGCCTTATTGAACTGGCTGAAGTGGGGCTGGGGCTGTTTTGCCGGAAACGGGCTATGGCATAAAAAGCCCGCGAAAATTGAACCGGATACACTTGAAGAAAAATAAATGCGGCAGTTGCAAGAGAAACTCTTTCGCTGGAAGGTCGGGCAATAAAAAGCGTTTGTCCGACCAATAGCTCGGTTATTTTGTATTAGCGGGCGCTTTCAAATCCGAGTACATCATAATAAGAATCAACTGGAATATAGTGGAAGACCGTAATTTTGGCTCGAACTTTGGCCACGCTGCTTTAGGGTAAAACAGCAGCGCGAGTCCAGTTTATGAGCTGTTAAAATCAGAAAAAGTCAGCTGAGCAGCCAGAGTCAAGAGTGACAGTTTGTTAGGCATGCACCTTACCGGAGCCATCCAGCAGGATAATCAGTTTATCAGGCAATGCTTTGGTGGAAATATTCGCAATAATACAATCGCGATAGCTTGAACCATCCGCCCAAAGCGGCAGGTATTGAGCGATGCAGCCTCCGCATCGGAGATTACGACAATGGTTGCAATAAACAATGCGGAAAGTGTCTTTCCTGCATTATTGAAATCATTTATTGCTCCGTTGGGCATTATGATCAGATTCAGTAGTGCGTAGATCAAAGGCGCGTTTTTGCAAAAATGCGTTTAGACTCAATTCTGATATCGACAATTAATCAAGACGGTACCTACGGTCAGGTGAACGGTCTGTAACTCTGTTGGCGGCGAAGCTAAATGCAAGAGTCGATCGATCATCGTAATCGCGTCATAATTTGGAACGAATGAATTTTGCGGGTAATGAATGCCTGGATTTGCGACGGATGAAAAGCGCAAAGGCCGGAGTAAAACTAAATTTTCAGGCCTGTCTATTATTGGCAATGCGCTCATTTTGAAATTTATGCCGGCTTTTCGTTTTCAGCAATTTGCCATATCCCAGGAACAGGCGGCGATGAAAATCTGCACGGACAGCCTTCTGTTCGGTACGATGATGCCGGTCAAGCCGAAGGACAAGGTATTGGACATCGGCGCGGGAACAGGCTTGCTTTCGCTAATCGCGGCCCAATTCGGAGCCGGCAGTGTCACAGGCGTGGAATTGATGGAAGATGCTTGCCGGGAAGCGGCGGAAAATTTTGAACGCAGTCCATGGTCCGATCGGCTGAAGGCCGTTCGGCAGAGCATCCAGAATTTCGCTGACGAGGAAACCGGTCGCTACAACCTGATTGTCAGCAATCCGCCCTTTTTCGAAAATCATTTACATGCCAAGGAGCCGATGCGCAACGCCGCAAGGCATGATGGCCATCTGAAGCATGCCGAACTCATCAAAATCGCCGAGCAGTTGCTCGCGGGGGAAGGATCGTTTTATGTCTTGCTGCCCATACAGTCGGTCTCGGGGTTTATCCGGATGTGTTTGCAGTCCGGTTTATATTTGCGGCGCCAAACCGCTTTACGGGGCTATGCGCATAGCGCGATCAAGGTGACCGCATTGACGTTCGGCCGCATGCGGACGGATCAGCCGGTATTCGAAACGATGACTATTTATGATGCGCAGGGCGTTTATTCCGCAGCCAGCCGGGCTTATTTGGCGGACTTTCTGTTGCGCTTTGCGGCACATGAAAACCCTAAGGTCTGCGGGTGAAGAGGATAAAGCGCTGAACAAACACTTCCTTGTGCTTGCTCAAAACCATCGCTAGTTAGTTGACCACGCGGTGTCCGCGGTTTCGCATGCAGTTCGAATAAGAACGCTTGAACTCGTCCTCGGAGCTGAAGCCTTGTTTGGCGCCGCCGCCGAAACCGCCAGCCGCCGCGCCGATTGCCGCGCCGGTGCCGGGATTGCCTGCAAAGGCGCCGACGATTGCGCCGCCTGCAGCGCCTATCAAAGCACCAGTGCCTGCGCCGATCGCGGTTTCCTTGGTCGTGCCTCCGGAGGCTTGTTGTGCGAGTTGCTTACATTCCGCTGTATCCTGATTGATTCGATAAGCATTCGGGTCGTTGTAAGGGTCGACGGTCGGCTGCCAACCGCCATAGCTGTAACAACCGGTCAGCAGGATGCTGCCGATGACGACCATGCTTAAAGATGATTTTTTCATGTGATAACCTTTAGTGTTGTATCCAAGTGATGAAGAGTGTAGCTGATCTTTGATGAATAAATAATGAATGAGTTGATCTTAAACCGATAAAATTATATTTCTCTTAACACCCGTAACGGCGGTTTGTTGATCACCCGCCGCAGCCCCCAGAGACCCGCCACGACGACGACCGCTGCGCTCGCCAAGGGTGCTGTCAACCATAACTCGCGATGAAGATGGGACGGGATGTGCATTACCTGTCGGTAGAGTGCGTAGCTCAGCGATTCGGCGATCAATACGCCGATAAACCCTGAGATTGCACCGAGACAAAAAAATTCAATGGCTTGCGTTTTTCTAAGCAAGCGGCGCGAGGCACCGAACGTCCTAAGCAACGCGCTTTCATGGATGCGGTGATCTAGAGTACTGTACACCGCCGCGAACAAGACCGTCAATGCTGCCAGCGAGGCCAGGTAAAACAGATAATTGACGGCCTGAGTCAACTGCTCGAACAGCGTCTGCAATTGCCGCAGGATCCGGTCGACTTCGAGGATGGACATGGCCGGAAATTCTTTCGCCAGAGCGCTCAACGCGTCTTTATTCGCTTCCGGCAGGTAAAAACTGGTCATCAGCGTATAGGGAAAGGCTTCGAGGGTGCCGGGCGAGAAAATCATGTAAAAGTTCGGCTTCATCGATTCCCAGCGCAGCGTCCGTAAATTGGCGACCGTCGCCTCAAACTGCCGGCCACCGCTGTTGAAGACTAGACGGTCGCCCAATTTGACTTTCAGGCTGTCCGCAAGCTTCTGCTCGACCGACACCAAACCCGGTTCGGCGTGATTCCACCACGATCCGGCCGAGAGTGTGTTTTCTTCCGGCACATCCCGGCTCCAGGTCAGGCTCAGTTCGCGATGCGTGGCGCTGTCGCCCTGCGAGCCCTTGGTTACGATTTGTTGCACCGGCGTTTGGTTGATATGCGTCAGCCTGCCCCTAACGATCGGATAAAACGGGCTGCTCTTTATGCCTTTGTCTTGCAGCGATTGTTCAAACGGCGTCAATTGATCCGGAAAAATATTCAGCGCAAAATGATTCGGCGCATTTTCCGGGAGTTGCTGTCGCCAAGTGTCGATCAATTCATTGCGGATCATCAAGCTCAATAAAATCGCCGCCAGCGTGATACCGAACGCGAGAATTTGGCCTATGCTCGCGCGCCGATGGCGCAAAATACCCTGCCAGGCAAAACGCCAGCTCAAAGGCATTCGGGGCAGGACTTTACGAATGGCGGTCAGGAAGCCAAAAATCAGCAAGGCAAGCAACAGCAACGCGGCGAGCGTGATGCCGGCGACGATCGCGGTCATTTTGGCGTCGCCCGTGTAGCGCCAGACCAAGGCGCAGATGATCGTAAGCGCCAACCCGTAAACCAGCCAGGCGCTGCTCGGCAAAGGTTCCAATTCATGACGCAAAACCCTGAGCGGCGGCGCTCGTTTCAGGCGCAGGATCGGCGGCAGGGCGAAGCCGAACAGAATAGTCAGTCCGGTGCTGATCCCGAACGTGATCGAGGCGATGCCCGGCCCTGCCGATTGCGCGGGCAGCAACGAGCGTAGCAACAGGAATAAACCTTCCTGCAGCAGCCAGCCGAAGCCGCAGCCAAAGGCGCCGGCCACCAGACCAAGTATCGCGAATTGCGTGCAATACAGCCGGAAAATTTCGCCCTGAGTGCAGCCGAGGCATCTGAGCAGCGCCGACGCATCGAAATGGCGTTCGCTATAGCGCCGCGCGGCCATTGCGATCGCGACGCCGGCGATGATTACCACGATGATGCTCGACAAGCCCAGAAATTGTTCCGCGCGCGTTAAAGCCGAGCCCAATTCGGGCCGGTCCTCGTGGATGTCCAGGAGGCGCTGCGACGGATTCAGTTGTGGTTTCACGAAGCCCCGGAACGCTGACAAGGCGTCTTCATTGCCGCTGAATTGAAAGAAACGATGCACATGGCTGCCGGGCTGGATCACTTGCGTCGCTTCGAGGTCGCCCGCATTGATCATCACGCGCGGCGAAAAACTGTAAAATCCGCCTTGCTGATCCGGCTCATAGGTCAGAATTTGGCTAATCGTGAGTTTTTTCTCGCCGACTGTCAATTGCTCGCCGAATTTCAATTTCAACGCAGACAGGATGCGCCGCTCTAGCCACACTGTTCCGATGGCCGGACCATGGCTGACGACGGTTTCGGCTGGATGTTCGGCATCGTTGATTTTCAATTGGCCGCGCAACGGATAGGCAGAACTGACTGCCTTGACGCTGGCCAGCAGCAGCTCATTGTTTTCGATCAACATGCTCGAAAATTCGGTCGTTTGTGCATCTTTCAGACCGAGATGCCGGGCTTTAGCCAGCCAATCGGCAGGAACCGGATCGGCGCTTTCGATAACCAGATCGGCCGCCAGAAATTCGGCCGTCTGTGTGGACATCGCGCGCTGCAGGCGATCCGCAAACAGCGACGCAGCGGTCAGGCCGGTCACCGCGATCAACAGCGCCAGAGTCAGTAGCGTCAATTCGCCGGAGCGGCTTTCGCGCCGCAACAGACGCAGCGCAAGTCTCAGTCGGTGCATAGTTGTCTCCCAGCGGCGAGCCGGATCGCACGCTCGCAGCGCCCCGCCAGCGCCGCGTCGTGGGTGACCAAAAGCAGTGTGGTGCGGTTTTCCCTGTTAAGATCAAACAACAGATCGATCACTGTCGCGCCGGTTTGACTGTCGAGGTTACCGGTCGGCTCGTCCGCGAACAAAATCCTAGGGCGGGTCGCAAATGCCCTTGCCAGCGCCACGCGCTGCTGTTCGCCGCCGGAAAGCTGCTTCGGCGTATGCGTTAAACGCCCGGCGAGCCCGACCCGGTCGAGCCATTCGCGGGCGTGCGTTTCGGCATGATAGTCGCCTTTCAGTTCGAGCGGCAGCATCACATTTTCGAGCGCGGTCAGGCCGGGCAGTAATTGAAACGACTGAAACATGAAGCCGATCAATTCGTTACGGACCAGGGCGCGGCCATCTTCATCCAGTTTTGTGAGAGATCGGCCGTCCAGCAGGATAGTTCCGGCACTGGGCGTGTCGAGTCCGGCCAAAAGACCGATCAGGGTCGATTTGCCGGAACCGGATTCCCCGGTGATCGCGACGCTTTCGCCTGCCTTGATCCGTAAATCGATCGACGACAGGATGTGCAAAACACCCTCGGAAGTCGTGACCGATTTGCTTAGGTTTTCTGTTACGATAATGTCCATTATTGATTCGTTGAGCGGATTTTTCATGGGGTCGAGATTGTGTTTATGGCTGGGTGTGGCATTATTTTCCATCGCTGTACAGGCCGAAACGGTCGTGGTGCTGGGTGACAGCATCAGCGCCGCTTACGGCATCGAAGTCGAACAAGGCTGGGTGCAATTGCTGGCATCCCGATTACAAAAGGCCGGCGGCAAGACCAGCATCCATAACGAAAGCATCAGCGGCGAAACCAGCGCCGGCGGCCTTGCCCGCATCGACCGCATTCTGGACGAGCAAAAGCCAGCCATCGTGATCATCGAACTCGGCGCGAATGACGGCTTGCGCGGCTTACCTCCCGCCGAGCTGAAGCGCAATCTGGCCGAAATGATACGCCGCAGTAAGGCCTCAGGCGCAAAGGTGTTATTGCTCAGCATGACCATTCCTCCGAATTACGGTAAACGCTATATCGATATGATTTATAATGTGTACGATGAATTATCCCGGGAAATGGCAGCGCCGGCGATTCCGTTCATCCTTGGCGATATCGCCCTGGTCAAGGAACTGATGCAGCCGGACGGCCTGCATCCGAATGCAAAAGCGCAGCCGCTGATTGCGGACAAAATTTGGCGGCATTTATTGCCTTTACTCAAACTATTACCTGAAAAAAGAGATTGAAGGATGCACATACTGACGTTGGAAAAAGCCAACCTGATTATACAGACTGCGATAGCGAAGGCCAGAGAATTGAAAATGGCGCCGTTGACCGTGGTGGTGCTCGACGCGGCCGGGCATTTGAAAGCGATGCAGCGGGAAGACGGCGCCAGCATGATCCGTCAGGAAATCGCGACTGCGAAGGCCTGGGGCGCGGTCAGCATGGGCGTCTCATCGAGAAGCCTGGCAGGCGTTGCGGTGCAGCGGCCGGATTTCATGAATTCATTGATCACGCTGTCACAGGGCAAAGTGATGCCGGTGCCGGGCGGCGTGCTGATTCGCGACAAGGACAATCAGTTGATCGGCGCGATCGGCATCAGCGGCGATGTGTCGGACCAGGACGAGCGCTGCGCGATCTCGGGGATCGAGGCGGCGGGATTTGTAGCCGGAGTATAAGGCTTCGGCGCAATCAGTTGCTATCCCAAAGAGATCAACCCCGCCCGAAGTTTGGTTGATCGAATTGCCAAACGGCGGTCGATACTTTGGAGGCGCGCCGGCATGCTCGCCGCGTGGCAAAGCCTGGAATCAAGAGGATGCTGATTGACACGGGATGAAAGCGACATCCGCTTCGGATTTGCCAGAAAATCGGTCAATGCGTTGATATATATCGGAACGATAAATGCAGTCAAGCTCGAATGGTAAGGGCACCGATTGCCGGCATCGTGCCGATCTTGGCCGGCACCATATGAGAGGTAATGCATCTCCCGCCTGCGCCGTAATGTATTTTCGTCCTTGAACCGATGGTTCAAGTGGAGGCTGGATCGGTAAATCAGGCTTCCCGAAAAGTACGGGCATGCTCACCATTGCCGGATGTTCGCCCCCGGGGTAAATATAGGTTCAGGAAACACCCAATACATTTCGAACGCTGCAGGAGATACAGGGCACTATTCTAGCGCGTTTATCAATTTTCCAAAACGTTTTCTATCTTTTTAACCAGGTCGGCGAGAGCCGCGCCGAAGCTCAAAGACAAGCTATCATTTTGATTTTTCAAGGTAGAAAGTTCGTGCACAAGGTTCAACGCGGCCATCACCGCGATCCGGTCGGGACCGTTGACCTTTCCCGAGTCGCGGATTAAACGCATTTGTTTGTCCAATTTCTGGGCCGAATCGATCAGGCCCTGGCGCTCCTGCGGTTCACAGGCGATTTTATATTCCTTGCCCATGATATTCAGGACAACCGCTTCCCTTTTAACCATGTTCATGAACCGTGTTCCATTGCTTTCAGGCGAGAAATCATCGCTTCGACGCGAATCCGGGCCTGCGTGGTTTTTTCGATCAGTTTGGCTTTTTCCTTGACCAAGGCTTCTTGTTTGATTTTCAACGAATGATTTTCGTTTTTGACGGCATTAAATTGTTCGATCAGCAAGTCCAGCTTTTCTTCAAGCTCTTTCAATTCCAGGGATTGATTGGTATTAGTATTCATGTCGTCTGAGCTTGGGATTAAGGGTGTTAAGAGATGTTTTACTGCCGCGCATCATCGCAAAAGGCTTTCTGCTAAAATGAACGCACATCAATTAGTTACCGTTAGCATCCTACATTATACACATATTGAGCAGGTATCGGTAAGATGGGCGCGCTTACAAAACCGGGCATTTTTTGCATTGTTGTAATGCCTCGGCAGACTCGGCGAGCAGCGCATTTATCGGCATTTTCTGATTTTCGGTGATAGCATAAAGATACTCATCCAAATTTAATCGACTCATGACCTATCAGCATATCGACAATTTCTTTACGCGCAAAGACGCGGTCAACTCGGCCGCGGAAGCGCACGGTCTGGCGGCCGGCATGTTGTGCATGAACGCACGAGCGCAAAGCAGCGCGTGGATCAAACAATTATTTGAAGGGGATGAGGAACCGAATAGCGAGCAATCGCGGATCCTTTCCCGACTGTTTGAGGAAACCAAGGAGTCTCTAGAAAGCGACGACTATGACTTTGAACCGTTCCTGCCCGAGGATGACGCGCCGCTCCGCGAGCAGATCATCGCCCTAATCGACTGGTGCCAGGGCTTCCTGTTCGGTGTCGGCGCCCTGAATCAGGGCGCCGAACAATCCGGCCAAGCCACTGAAATTCTCCGGGACATCGCCGAATTCACCAAACTGGACCCGGAAGCCGAGGGTGAGGAAGACGAAGCGGCGCTCATCGAAATCACCGAATATTTACGCACCGCGGTATTATTGTTGCGCGCCGAATTCAGCTCGAATGGGCGCACCAGAATTCATTAACAGGCAAACCGAGCATGAAACAAAGTGAATTTAAAAAGCGGCGCAAGCAATTAATGCAGCGCATCGGCAAAGGCAATATCGCGCTGATCGGCAGCGCAGCGGAGAGCGTCCGCAACCGCGACGTCCACTACCCGTACCGGCAGGATAGCGATTTTTATTACCTGACCGGTTTCAATGAACCCGAAGCGCTGGCGGTATTCATCCCCGGCCGCGAACAGGGCGAATACATCCTGTTCTGCCGAGAGTACGACGAGACCAAGGCCTTGTGGGAAGGCGCGCACGCGGGACTCGAAGGCGCAGTCGGGCATTACGAGGCCGACGACTCGTTTCCGATCGACGATCTCGATGAAATCCTGCCCGGCATGCTCGAAAACAAAGGCAAGGTGTTTTACCCGATGGGCCGCAACCCCGAACTCGATCATAGCCTGCTGGAATGGATCAATCATCTGCGCGATCAGTCCCGCAGAGGTGTCAGTGCGCCGGGCGAGTTGGTGACGCTCGAACATATTCTGCACGAGATGCGCCTGTTCAAAAGCCCGGCCGAACTCAAACTGATGCGGCGAGCGGCCGAAGTGTCCGCGCATGCGCATAGGAAGGCAATGCAGGTCTGCAAGCCAGGTATGCACGAGTATCAGATCGAGGCGGAATTGCTGTACCAGTTTTACCAGGACGGTTTGCGCCACGTCGCCTACCCGAGCATAGTCGCCGGCGGCAAGAACGCCTGCGTGCTGCATTACACCGAAAACAAGGATGTGCTGAAGAGCGGCGATTTGCTGCTGATCGATGCGGGCGCGGAGTGCGATCATTACGCGGCCGACATCACCCGTACCTTTCCGGTATCGGGGCGTTTCAGCGAACCGCAAAAACAGCTTTATCAACTGGTGCTCGATGCGCAGGCAGCCGCTCTCGAACAGATCAAGCCCGGCCTGCCCTGGAACGCAGCGCACGACGCGTCGGTCGAAATGATAACCAAAGGTCTGGTAGAACTCGGCCTATTGAAGGGCAAGGTCAAAAAACTGATCAAGGACGAAAAATACAAGCCGTTTTTCATGCACCGGATCGGTCACTGGCTCGGCATGGACGTGCACGATGTCGGCGATTACAAGGTCGATCAGGAATGGCGATTGCTGGAGCCGGGCATGGTGCTGACCGTCGAGCCGGGGATTTACATTCCCGCCGATTACGATAAGGTCGAGGAAAAATGGCGCGGCATCGGCATCCGCATTGAAGACGACATCCTGGTCACCGCCGGCGGTTATGAATGCCTGACCTCCGCGGTGCCGAAATCGATCGCCGAGATCGAAGCCTTGATGCAGGCCGCCTGATGCAGCAGGAATACGATCTGCTGATCGCCGGCGGCGGGCTGGCGGGTAATTGTCTGGCGCTGGCGCTACAGGGTTCGGGCCTGAGGCTCGCGATCATCGAGGCGAACACGCGCACGCAGCAACAGGCGTCCGCCGCCGGCGACCGCGCGCTGGCGCTGGCGGCCGGCACGGTCACGATGCTCGACGCATTGGGCGCCTGGCAAGGCATCAAACAGGCCGCGACGCCGATCAAAACGATTCATGTCTCCGATCGCGGCCATTTCGGCAAAGCCCGGCTGTCGGCCGAACAGGAAAACGTCAAAGCCCTGGGTTATGTGATTACCGCGCGCGATCTGGAAGGCCATGTCGCCGAACGCGTAGAAGCCCTGAACATCGAGCGGTTTTGTCCGGCGCGGGTCGCGGGGCTGCATTCCGGAACGCAGGAGATCGGCGTCAGCCTGAAACTCGGCGACGCGCCGGCGACCGTTTCCGCAAGGCTTTTGGTAGGAGCCGACGGCGGCCTGTCCTCGGTGCGCAAACTGCTCGACATCGAGCAGCGGGTGAGCGACTACGGCCAGACCGCGCTGGTCACCACGGTCCAATCCTCACTGCCCAATCATTTGACCGCCTATGAGCGCTTTACCGCGTCGGGGCCGTTGGCCCTGTTACCGATCGGCGAACGACATTCCGCGGTGGTCTGGACGCGCTGCAAGGAAGACGCCGAGTCTCTGCTTTCGGCGAACGAGGCCGATTTCATCGCCGAATTGCAAAACTGTTTCGGCTACCGGCTCGGCGAATTGGCCCTGTCCGCGCCGCGCCGGGCATTCCCGCTTACATTGATTCGCGCCGAGCGGATGACCGAAGGGCGCGCGGTGATCATCGGCAATGCGGCGCATCAATTGCATCCGGTCGCAGGACAAGGTTTCAATCTCGGTTTGCGCGATGTTACGGCGCTGGCCGAAACGTTGATCGGGCAACACGCGCAAGGCGGAGACATCGGCGATGCGGCGCTGTTGAATGCCTATGCCGAGTCTCGGCGTCAGGATCATGACCGCACGATCCGCTTTACCGATCAACTGATCCACATATTCTCGAACGAATGGCTGCCGCTTGCGGCAGCCAGAAACGCCGGTTTATGCCTGCTTGATCAAATTCCGGCGGCCAAATCATTGCTATCCCGGCATGCGATGGGGCTGTCCACCCGTTTGCCTCGCCTCGGCGCGCGGAGGTAACCCGATGAACGAACGTTTCGAAGTGATCGTGGTCGGCGGCGGCATGGTCGGCGCGGCCGTGGCCTGCGCGCTCGGACATGGCGGCGTCCGGGTGGCGTTGCTCGACAAAGCCGAGCCGGCACGCCAGTGGCCGCCGGTGCCGCTCGACATTCGCGTATCCGCCTTGACCCGCGCCTCCCGGCTAATGTTGGAACAGCTCGGCGCTTGGCCCGGCATGGCGCGGCGCGACGTTTCGGCTTACCGTGAAATGCGCGTGTTTGATGCGCGTGGAGGCGGCGAACTGCATTTCGACTGCGCGGACACCGAGTATAACGAGCTTGGGCATATCGTCGAAAACCGGGTTACGGTCGCAGCGTTATGGGACGTGCTCTCTACCCTGGATAGCGTAGTGTGTATTACGCCGGCCAAAGTCGCCGAGATGGAGACCGATGCGGAAGGCGTGCGACTGCGTCTCGACAATGGACAAATTTTTGCAGCCGACCTGGTCATCGCGGCCGACGGCCACGATTCGGCGTTGCGTGCGTTGGCAGGCATCGGCGTAACCGGCTGGGACTATGGACAGCACGGCTTGGTCGCGACGGTATCCACCGAACTGAGTCATCGCGCGACCGCCTGGCAACGCTTTCTGGATGAAGGACCTTTGGCATTTTTGCCGCTCGCGAACGGCCAATGTTCGATCGTCTGGACCTTGCGCTCGGATACGGCCAAGGTGTATCTGGCCTTGTCCGACGCTGACTTTTTAGCAGTGCTGGAGCAGGCATCGGCTGGCTTGCTCGGCGATATGCTCGCGGTCGGTCCGCGCGCGGCTTTTCCTCTGCGCTTCCAATACGCGAACGGCTATACCGCCGAGCACCTCGCGCTGGTCGGCGATGCGGCGCATGTGATGCATCCCTTGGCAGGACAAGGCGCGAACGCCGGGCTGCTGGATGCGGCCGCCATCGCCGAGATCATTTTGGAGACCCGGCGCGAGCAGCGATCGTTAGCGGGATGCAGCTTACTGCGCCGATACGAACGCTGGCGCAAAGGCGACAATCTGATCATGATGGGTAGCATGGATGTGTTGAACAGAACCTTTGGAATACAAAGCGCCGAACTGACCGGATTGCGTTCGGCGGGTATGAGGGTGATCAACCATACCGAATTATTGAAGAGCTACTTCAACCGTTATGCGATGGGGCTGCGTGACGATTTGCCGTCTCTCGCGAAAGGCAAGCCCTGCTGGTAGCATTCATGCAAATGAAAACGATTATTTTGGCTGTGAAGGTTTACCAGGCTGACCAGCTTCTGGTATATTCGGCAGATGGGAAAACGGCTTGCCGGAAAACCGTTGGCTCTCGATGATAATAATGATGACCGGTATATAAATTCAATAATTAGAGGGGGTTGTCCGTCATGACTGAAGGGTTGTTTATTCTTACTGTTATTTTTGTGGCTTATGTCGTTTATCAAGTAAGGAACGATAAAAAAGCCAACGTGAACGCCGCTGCCAGTGAGGCGAAGCCTGCTCCGGCCGCCGCGCATGCGCCGAAACCCGCGGCCAAACAGGAAGCCGCTCCCGCGCCCAAGCCTGCCGCTCAAGCACCGAAGCCCGTCCCCGCTGCTGCAAGCACAGCACCTGCCCCAGAAGCTCCGGCAAAGCCGGGCCTGCGCAATCCGGAGACCGGAGAGATAACCGCCGTATTCACCAACTACCGTTTCGCCAAGCGCTGGATCAAGGAAGCGCTGGTCTCTGAAGGCTTGCTCGATAAAGTCTACAAGAACAACGAACTGGACGCCGACACCGAAGCCAAAATCAAGAATGCGGTCGCAAAGTTCGAAGCGATGCCCAAATACCGAGCCTGATTTAATCGCTCTTTGCAATCGGCAGTGAAGAATGGGCTGACATGCAGCCCATTCCAGGCATTTTTCTGCTTCTCAAATTCAGATTGCGGCCCGGTTCCGGTCGGGTACTTCCTCTCTCGGCACCCGGCCGGTTGCTCTGACCTTCGAGCGGCATCTCGTTATCCGCAATTCTATTTGCGACAGCCTCCGCTTCTTATCGATGCTATTGCCCGCGCATAAAAAACTTATCCAGTTCCTGGGTCGAAAGTTCAATCCAGGTCGGGCGGCCGTGATTGCATTGGCCGCTGCGCTCGGTCTGTTCCATATCTCTCAATAACGCATTCATCTCGCTGACGGTCAAGCGCCGGTGCGCCCTGACCGAGCCGTGACAAGCCATCGTCGCCAGCACGGCATTCGCTTGCTGCTGAATCCTTTGACTCGCGCCATGTACGGACAGATCGGCCAACACATCGCGAAGCAGCGTTTCTGCGTCGGCTCCCGCCAGCAGGGCCGGCACCGAGCGCAAAACCAGCGTTTCGGGGCCGGAGCGGTTGACCTCGAGTCCTAACGCCGCAAAATAGTCATGCGACTGTTCGGCAAGATCGGCCTCGCGGGTGCTGACTTGAATCTTGATCGGCAATAGCAACGGCTGCTGCGCGACCGCGCCTTGTTCGTATTGCCGTTTCAGACGCTCGTAACTGATCCGCTCGTGTGCGGCATGCGTATCGACCAGAATCACTCCTGTCGGCGTCTCGGACAGGATGTAGATGTTGTGAAGATGCGCGACCGCATAGCCCAATGGATGAACGTCCGTTTTTTCCGGCGCCGGCATCGGTGCGGGAGAAGGCGTCGGAACCGGCGTACTGTGCAGCGCTGCATAAGCCCGGATTTCTTCCTGCACCGACAAAGGCAGGCTCGCCTGCTGCGACGGGCGCGACTGAAATGCAGGCGGCCGGCGCTCCATCTCCTGCGGCCTGATAAACGTCTCCGCCGACAATTCCGCAGTCGGGAGCGTCACGACATTTTGCTGCTGCCCAGGCCGCACTTCGGCCAACGAGCGATGCAGCGCGCTGAATAGAAAATCATGAACGAGCCGGCCTTCCCGGAAGCGCACTTCGAGCTTGGTCGGATGCGCATTCACATCGACCAGCGCCGGGTCGAGCGTCAAATACAACACGAACACCGGCTGGCGGCCGTGATACAGCACGTCCTGATAAGCCTGCTTGACAGCATGCGCGACCAGTTTGTCCTTGATCAAACGGCCGTTCACATAGAAAAACTGCATGTCCGGCTGGCTGCGCGAAAAGGTCGGCAGACCGACCCAACCGGTCAGCTCCAGCCCGGAGGAGGCAAAATCGATCTTGACGCACTGGTCGATGAAGGCCGAGCCGCAGATGCTCGCGATGCGCTTTTCCTGTTCGGCGGGCGTCTCGGCCTGTTTCAGATTCAGAATTTCTTTTTGGTTATGCGTCAGCCGGAAGCCGATATCGAAACGGCTCAATGCCATCCGTTTGACGAGCGTTTCGATATGATCGAATTCGGTTTTTTCGGACTTCAGAAATTTACGGCGCGCCGGCGTGTTGTAAAACAGATCGCGCACATCGACGGTCGTGCCCTGCGGGTGCGGATCGGGCTGCGGATCGAAGTTGCACTCGGTGCCGTCGGCATGGACCTGCCAGGCGCAGTCGGCATCGGCGGTTCGCGAGATTAGCGTCAAGCGGGCAACCGAACTGATGCTCGGCAGCGCTTCGCCGCGAAAGCCCATGCTGGCGACGTGCTCGAGATCCTGTAAGGTTGCGATTTTACTGGTTGCATGACGGGATAGCGCCAGCGGCAAATCGTCTTTGCCGATGCCACAGCCGTCGTCACGAATTTTGATCAGCCGCGCGCCGCCTTGTTCGATGTCGATGTGAATCTGCCGGGCGCCCGCATCGAAGCTGTTCTCGACCAGCTCCTTGACTACCGATGAGGGTCTTTCGACCACTTCGCCGGCCGCGATCTGATTGACAAGTTGGGTTGGGAGTAAATGAATGCGCATCCGCGTAAGCTCAAACAAAATCCTATTTTACCGTTGATCGGCCGGAAAGCGTACAACAGTCGCCCGAATCAAAGTCATACTGGTATAATTGAGCGATTTCGGGTAGTGTGCGCATTTCTATGCCCTTTGGGTATCGCACACCTTCGACATATACCTAACCCAGAAAAGGTGCGCGACGCGCACCCTTACGACTGATGAAATTAAGCAAAATCTTCGGCCTGCATGCCGTGCAATCGGCGTTGCAGTATTCGCCGCACAAAATTACCCAGGCATGGATCGACGTCCAACGGCAGGATCAGCGCCTGGCCCGGGCGATCGACGATCTGGAAGCGCTTGGCATCGTGCCCGAAAAAACCGACCGTAAGAAACTGGATCGATTTGCGGAGGGCAATCAACACCAGGGCATCGTGATCGAGATCGAGTTGCCCGGCGAGTTGCCGGAGCACAATCTGAAAACGGCGGTGCAGAATCTGGCCGCCCCTGCCCTGTTTCTGGTACTCGACCATGTACAGGACCCGCATAATTTTGGCGCCTGCCTACGCACCGCCGATGCGACCGGCGTCAATGGCGTGATCGTCACCAAGGACAATGCCGCCGGCATCACCCCGACTGTCTGCAAGGTCTCCAGCGGCGCGGCCGAAACGGTGCCCGTCTACCAGGTGACCAACTTGGCACGCACTCTGCGCTGGTTGAAGGAACAGGGCATCTGGGTATTCGGCGCGGCCGGCGAAAGTGCACAACCAGTTTACCAAGCCGATTTAAGTGTGCCGATGGCATTGGTGATTGGCGCAGAGGGCAAGGGTCTGAGGCGCTTGACCCAGGAAGCCTGCGACATGCTGGTCGCTCTGCCAATGCGGGGCAGCGTCGAAAGTCTGAATTTGTCGGTCGCGACCGGCGTGCTTCTCTATGAGGTTCTGCGTCAGCGGATGACTGCATGACGGATAAATCGATAGTGCTCGCAGGCGTTGATTTAAGCTGCATACGCGACGATCGCGTGCTGTTCGAGGAACTGAATTTTACCTTGCATGCCGGACAAGTCTTATTGCTCGAAGGCAAGAACGGCAGCGGCAAGACGTCTCTGCTGCGCATCCTGTGCGGCTTTCGCGAGGCGGATGCGGGCCAGGTGTTGTGGCTCGGCGAGCCGATCGACGACAGTCGTTATTACGCCGACATGGCTTATGTCGGCCATCTGGACGGCATCAAAAAAGAGCTGACCGTACTCGAAAACTTGAATGTGTCGCTCGCCTTGGGCCGCCCCGGACGTTTTTCGATCGACGAAGCGCTGGTGCGAGTGCATTTGAATGGCTATGACGATGTGCCGGCGCAGAGTTTGTCAGCGGGGCAGAAAAGACGCCTGTCGTTGGCGCGCCTGTTGACCACAGGCAATCGCTTATGGATTCTCGACGAGCCGTTTACCTCGCTCGACAGGGCCGGCATCGCGCTGATCGAATCGTTGATGCGCGAACACTGCGCCGACGGCGGCATGATCGTTTTAACCTCACACCACGACATCGATCTGCACGATGCGGTCGTGCAGCGTATTCATTTATCCTGATGACACTGACTCGAGCTTTTCTGGCCATCCTCCGCCGCGATCTGGTGCTGGCATTTCGGCGGCGCGCGGAGATGATCAATCCCTTGCTGTTTTTTGTGCTGGTGATTACCTTGTTTCCGCTCGGCATCGGCGCGCAGCCGCATTTATTGCAGGCGATCGCGCCGGGCGTGATCTGGGTCGCGGCGCTGCTCGCGGCGATGTTGTCGCTGGACAGCTTGTTCCGCTCCGATTTTGACGACGGCTCGCTCGAACAAATGCTGCTGAGCCCGCATCCGGCATCGCTGCTGGTGCTGGCGAAGGTGATCGCGCACTGGCTGGTGACCGGATTGCCGCTTTTGCTGGTCGCGCCGCTGCTCGCGGTATTTTTGGGGTTGCCCAGCCATGCCCTGGGCGTGTTGTTGTTGACCTTGCTGCTCGGTACGCCGGTGCTGAGTCTGATCGGCGCAATCGGCGTCGCTTTGACCGTCGGCCTTCGGCGCGGCGGCATGATCCTGTCGCTGTTGGTGCTGCCGCTTTATGTGCCGGTACTGATCTTCGCGGGCAATGCGGTGCAAATGGCCGCTGGCGGTTTGCCGGTCGATGCGCAGATCAGCATATTGCTTTCTATCCTGCTGCTGGCGCTGGTTCTGGCGCCCTGGCCGACGGCGGCGGCATTAAAAATGAGTATAAATTGATAATATCTTTTAGAATAGCCAATCAGGTTCAGAATTATTTATCCTCGTTTTCATGGCGAACGTGGCAACGATGTGGATATATTTAAGTAAGGTAGGACGGATAAGCGCCAGCGCATCCGCCTTCCCGATTTTGGCGGATGCGCTGGCGCTTATCCGCCCTACAGCTTTAACCTTGTACATTGTACCTAGTTTGTTATGTTCCTAGTTCCCGATTCCTTCGTCCGATTTTTTCATCGTATGGCTTCGCCGCCGCATTTCTATGCGTTGACCGAGCGCCTGATGCCCTGGCTGAGCGCCATTTTCATCCTGTTGACCGCTGCCGGCCTGTATGGCGGCCTGTATCTCGCGCCGCCGGATTACCAGCAGGGCGACAGCTATCGGATCATTTATATCCATGTGCCGAGCGCGTGGATGTCTCTGTTCATCTATACCATCATGGCGGTGGCGGGCGCGATCGGCCTGATTTGGAGGATCAAGCTGGCCGAGGTGGTTGCGATCAGCAGCGCGCCGGTCGGCGCCGGTTTTACCTTTGTCGCCCTGGTGACCGGTTCCTTGTGGGGCAAGCCGATGTGGGGAACCTGGTGGGTCTGGGATGCGCGGTTGACTTCGGAGCTGATCTTATTGTTCCTCTATCTCGGCGTGATCGGACTTTACGGCGCGATCGACGACAAGCGCGTCGCCTCGAAAGCGGTCGCGATTTTGGCGCTGGTCGGCGTGGTGAACATCCCGATCATTCATTATTCGGTCGAATGGTGGAACACGCTGCATCAAGGACCGACAGTCACCAAGATGGACAAACCATCGATTCATGTCAGTATGCTGATTCCGCTGCTGTTGATGGCGCTTGCCTTCAAATTCTATTACCTGATCGCGATGCTGCAACGCGCGCGCGTCGAAGTCTTGCAGCGCGAACGCTCGGCGCAATGGGTTCGCAACAAATTTTTCGGGACGGCGTCATGAGTGTAAAGGAATTTTTCGCGATGGGCGGCTACGCCTTTTATGTCTGGACCGCCTACGGCATTACCCTGGCGGTGCTCGCCGCCAACATCATGATTCCGGTCATGCAGCGCAAACAGTGGCTGCGTCGGCAACTCTCCAAAACTAAACGGAAGGAAGGATGAAACCGCATAGAAAACAGCGATTGCTGTTGATCGGCCTGATGGTCGTCGGCATCGGCGCGGCGACATTTTTCGCGCTGAAATCATTTAACGACAACCTGATGTATTTTTTCTCGACGACCGACGTCGTGGCCGGCAAGGCGCCGAAGGACGCCTTGTTCCGTTTGGGCGGCATGGTAGTCAAGGGCTCGGTGTCGCGTCCCGGCGACGGCTTGACGGTGCGCTTCACCTTGACCGACTTCAGCAAGGAAGTGGTCGTCGAATACACCGGCATCCTGCCTGACTTGTTCAGGGAAGGCCAGGGCATCGTCGCGCACGGCAAGTTGAACGACCAGGGCGTCTTCATCGCCGAGGAAGTCTTGGCCAAGCATGACGAGAACTATATGCCGCCGGAAGTGAAGGCAAGCTTGAAAAATCAGGATGCGCCAGTCGATGGTAAATAAAGGCTAGGGTGCGCATCGGGTACCCTACGGCTAAGGCCTTTTTTAATACGAATGTGTTAGTGTAATTCAATTCCATTTGAATCCTTTTTAAAGTCAACGCGCTAAGCAACGCGCATTCAGGTCAATTCCAAATGATACCCGAAATAGGACACCTCGCGCTGATTATGGCCCTATGCATGGCGGTCGTCTTGGCCACCTTGCCGATCACAGGCTCCGCGCGCGCGATAGCCGGCTGGATCGGCGTCGCCCGGCCCGCCGCTTATGCGCAGCTTTTGTTCATGGCGATCTCGTTCGGCTGCCTGACGACGAGCTTTTTGACGCACGATTTTTCGGTCGCCTATGTCGCGACCAACTCGAATACCGCGCTGCCGACCTTGTACCTGATTTCGGGTGTCTGGGGCGCGCATGAAGGCTCGCTCTTGCTCTGGGCGCTGGTGCTGTCGTGCTGGACCGGTCTGGTCGCACGCTTCAGCAAGAGCATTCCGGAGGCGACCGTCGCGCGGGTGCTCGGCGTGATGGGGCTGGTGGCGATCGGCTTTCTGCTGTTTCTGCTGCTGACCTCGAACCCGTTCGAGCGGCTGTTTCCCGCGCCAGCCGAAGGCCGCGACTTGAACCCGCTGCTGCAGGACCCTGGCCTCGCGATCCATCCGCCGATGCTGTACATGGGCTATGTCGGCTTCTCGGTCGCCTTCGCGTTCGCGATCGCGGCGCTGCTCGAAGGCCGGCTCGATGCGGCCTGGGCGCGCTGGTCACGGCCCTGGACCAATATCGCCTGGATGTTCCTGACCATCGGCATCGCGCTCGGCAGCTGGTGGGCCTATTACGAACTGGGCTGGGGCGGCTGGTGGTTCTGGGACCCGGTCGAAAACGCCTCGTTCATGCCCTGGCTGGTCGGCACCGCGTTGATCCATTCCCTGGCCGCGACCGAAAAACGCGGCGTGTTCAAGACCTGGACCGTGTTGCTCGCGATCTTCGCCTTTTCGCTGAGCCTGCTCGGCACCTTCCTGGTCCGCTCGGGCGTCCTGACATCGGTGCATGCGTTCGCGAGCGATCCGGCGCGCGGCCTGTTCATCCTGGTGTTCCTCGCGATCGTGGTCGGCGGCTCGCTGCTGCTGTATGCGGTCAGGGCGCCCACCGTCAAGAGCAGCGCGACTTTCGACTGGGTGTCGCGCGAGTCGGTGATTCTGTTGAACAACATCCTGCTGGTCGTGACCGCAGCCAGCATCCTGCTCGGCACCCTCTATCCCTTGGTGATCGATGCGTTGGGACTCGGCAAGATTTCGGTCGGGCCTCCTTATTTCAACGCGGTTTTCATCCCGTTGACCGCGCCGCTCGCGGTCGCAGTCGGCCTCGGCATGCTCTTGCGCTGGAAGCGCGACCTGTTCGGCGCGCTGGCGCTGCGCGTGCGCTGGATCGCGTTGGCCTGTGTCGTGCTGGGCCTGTTGTTGCCGCTTTCGATGCCGTTTTATTCCTGGGCGGCGGCCTTTGGCCTGAGCCTCGCGTTCTGGACCCTGGCCAGCACCGGACTGTCTTTTTACGACCGCATGGGCGCGAAGGGCTTCTCCTGGCAAAGGCTCAAAGGCATTCCTTCCGGATTCTACGGCATGACGCTCGCGCACGTGGGTATCGCGGTGTTCGTGATCGGCATCACCTTGACGACGTCCTACAGCGTCGAGAAGGACGTGCGCATGGCGCCGGGCGAGGCGCTGGACATGGCCGGCTACAGCTTTAGGTTTCACGGCGTCAAGCAGACGCAGGGCCCCAACTATGTCGCCGAGCAGGCATTCGTGACGGTCGATCATGATGACAAAAGGGTTGCCGAGATGCAGCCTCAAAAACGCGTCTATCAGGTGCAGAAGATGCCGATGACCGAGGCCGCGATCGACGCCGGCCTGTTCCGCGACCTGTTCGTCGCGATCGGCGAACCACTCGGCAACCAGGGTGCCTGGAGCCTCAGGATTTATTACAAATCGTTCATCCGCTGGATCTGGCTCGGCGCGATCTTTATGGCGGCCGGGGGCCTCTTGGCCGCGCTCGACCGGCGCTACCGGATCAACGCGAAAAACAAGGAAGGCGCCAATGCTTAAATACCTGATCCCTCTGATCATCTTCATCGTGATGGGCGTGTTTCTCGCGATCGGCCTGAAACTGAATCCGACCGAAATTCCGTCGCCGTTCATCGGCAAGCCTGCGCCGGCGTTCAGCGCGGCGAAGCTCGACAATCCCGAGCAGAAGCTGTCGCCCGAGGATTTGAAAGGCAAGGTCTGGCTGTTCAACGTCTGGGCGTCCTGGTGCGTGTCGTGCCGCGCCGAGCATCCGGTGCTGAACCAATTGGCGCAGCAGCACGCGGCGCTGATCATCGGGCTCAATTACAAGGATGCGCGCGACGATGCCTTGAACTGGCTCAACAAGCTCGGCAATCCTTACGACATGAGCGTGAGCGATCAGGAAGGGCGGATCGGCATCGACTGGGGCGTCTACGGCGTGCCGGAGACCTTCGTGGTCGACAAGAAAGGCATCATCCGCCATAAACATACCGGCCCCGTGACGCCCGAAACCGTGCAGCAAACCCTCTTGCCCCTGATCGCCAAACTGCAAGCCGAATGAAAATCCTGACCCTGATCACTTTATTGTTGTGGGCCGGCCTCGGCAGCGCCGGCGTCGAGTACCGCGAATTCAAGAATCCCGAACAGCAGGAGGCCTACGAATCGCTGACCTCGGAACTGCGCTGCCTGGTCTGCCAGAATCAGACCATCGCCGATTCGAATGCGGACCTCGCCGCCGACCTGCGCAGGCAGGTCTACGAAATGCTGGAAAAAGGCCAGTCGAAGGACGAAGTCCTGAAATTCATGACCGAGCGCTACGGCGATTTCGTGTTATACAATCCGCCGTTCAAAGTCAAAACGCTGCTGCTCTGGCTCGGCCCAGTGCTGTTTTTTCTGATCGGCGCGCTATTCGTGATCGTGTTGATCCGACGCAAACAGACCAGCCCAAAGCAGGTGCTCAGCGACGAACAACAGCAAAAGATTCGCCGCTTACTGGATGAAGGTGACCGCTCTTGAACATCGTATTTTTTCTGATCGCGGCCGCATTTATCCTGGTCGCCTTTGCGTTTGTCCTGCCTCCTTTGTGGCGCGCGCGCGAATTGCAACAGGCCGATCTCGACCATCGCAACATCGAAATCGCCAGGATTCGCCTGGCCGAACTTAAAAACAATCTGCACGCCGGCGGCATCAGCCAGGCGCAATTCGACGAACAGGTCACCGAACTGGAACTCGCGCTCAACGACGATCTTTCGATCGAAAGCCAGGTCAAGGCCGCCAATACCCAGGGCCGCTGGATGGTTTATCTGGTCGCGGTGGCGGTGCCGGTATTGGCAGGCTCCCTGTATCTTGCGCTCGGACGCTTCGACGCGGTCGAACACAACGCAGAACTCGCCCAGGCCGCGCCTGCGGGCATGCCGACTCCCGCGGACATCGAAAAAATGGTCGCGGGTCTCGCCGAGAAGATGAAGGCGAACCCCGACGACGCCGAAGGCTGGCTGATGCTCGGCAAGTCCTATAAATATCTCGAACAATTCCCGAAAGCCGCCGACGCCTTCGGGAATGCCTACCGGCTGATGGGCGACAAGCCCGACGTGATGCTGCTCTATGCCGAAGCGCTGGCCTTCGCCGCGAACAAGAATCTGGCCGGCAAGCCGTCCGAACTGATCTTCAAGGCGCTGAAACTCGAACCCGAAAACCCGAACGGCCTCTGGCTCGCCGGACTCGCCAAGGTGCAGCAAGGCGACCCGCAGGGCGCCGCGACGCTGTGGCGGAAGCTCGAATCCTTGTTGCCGGAAGGCTCAGAACCACGGAAGGAAATGCAGAACATCATCGCCGGGCTCCCGGGCCAGGCGCAGGCGGCGGCGAGCGAGCCGCAAGCCACCGAACAACCGGCCGCTGCGGCCGCTTCGATTAGCGTCGAAGTCAGTCTGTCGCCGGCACTCCAGCAAGCCGCAAGCCCCGGCGACACCTTATTCATCTATGCCCAGGCGCTGACCGGCCCAAAAATGCCGCTCGCGATCGTGCGCAAACAGGTCTCCGACCTGCCGCTCAAGGTCACGCTCGACGACACGATGGCGATGATGCCGGCGATGAAATTATCGAATTTCAGCGAGGTGAAATTGCTGGCGCGCATCTCCAAGTCGGGTCAGGCCGTCACACAACCGGGGGATTTGATCGGGACGGTAGATAACGCCGCCGTATCAGGCTCGACGGGTTATAAAATCATTATTAGTCAAATAGTTGAATAATCCGCAAAGATCTTGACCTACGTTGGAAGGGTTTTGTAAATCCAACCGCTCATTTTCTTGAAGTCTCCAGGCTGACTTGAAACGTCCAGGCCGGGGTTGCGTACCGCGGCCAGCTGGAAATATCGTTGTACTCACGCCAATTTGTGGTTCGGTATTTTGTGAGGAGCTATTTACCTCAAACACCGCACGATTACGCCGATTTAGTCAGCAAAGACCGTCAGATCAAATCCAGGCTTACATAATTTTTACTCGCCTTGCAGCGTAACAACCAGTTCCCGGCTTCCACCATGATTCCGATGCTCGCAAAGATAAATCCCCTGCCAAACCCCGAGATTCAGCTTGCCGTGAGTCACCGGAATCGTTACGCTCGAACCGAGCAGACAGTTTTTGATATGCGCAGGCATGTCATCGTCGCCTTCGTAGTCATGCAGAAAATAAGGCGCGCGTTCCGGCACGATCTCATTGAAATGGCTTTCCAAATCCTGGCGCACGGTGGGGTCGGCATTTTCGTTGATCGTTAGCGATGCGGAAGTATGCTTGATGAACAGGTGCAGCAAGCCGCACTGGATATTCTTTAGCTCGGGGATTTCACCAACAATCTCAGTCGTGATCAAATGAAATCCGCGTTTTTTCGGCGGCAACGAAAATTCTTTTTGTATCCACATCGAGGCGATCCCTCACTGAAAAAGCGCATGATAGCACGGCCTGAAACCCAAACTAATCGAATTCAGGACCGGTCGGAGGCCAATATTGGCCGATCAATTTCCGACGCCAGATTTGGCCGGTTTTCGCGCGTTGGTCTGGCGTTGCATAGGAATACCGGTATAACATCGCGCGCACAAAAATCGGCGGATGGTCCGGGAAAGGGTTCGCGCGCAACAATGCCAAGACCGGCGGGGATCCTTCCTGCAAGCGAGCCATGAACGCCGCAAACCACGAATCGAGCTTAGGTTTTTCCAGCGCCGCAAACCACAATTGCCAGTCGAGCCGGGGCTGATGCGGAATGTTCCAGCGCAAGCCGCGATTGAGATCGCCGGGTTTATAGTTGAATTCGTAAGCCTGCCAGATTTTGCCGTCATTGGAGCCTTCGATAATGATCTCATGCCGTTCGGTCGTCATCACCCCAAACGGGCCGTATTGATTGACCATTGAAAAAGACGAGGTGAATAGTACCAACGACCGCAACGGTTTCACGGCCCGGCCTTGGGTGTTATGCATCCAGGCGGTTATCGCACAGACGATCAGCACGAGAACGGTCCATGATCCCACGAAAAGATGCGCGCCGAGGCCGGGTCGCGGCTGCATTTTTTGAATCCGGGCGACCAGGCGCGCCGGCAATTGCGCAATCATATCCCGGTCGTCGAATAGCCAAAGGCACAGCAGGATAGTCAACAGATTGAAGAAATTATAATTGCCGGTCAGGATGATCGCGCTTTGCAGGCCGATAAAGCTCCACGCGGCGAACAGACGGAAAGGACGAGGTAGAAACACGAAAAACGGCACGGCCAGTTCGATAAATAAGACACCCGCCACGCACAGCTTGTGAAACCATGCCGGCAGAAAATAAGCGGTGTAAGCCAGAGGCGTGGGTAACGGTTCGGTCAGGTAATGATAATTCAGCGCGGTCAGCTTGGCCCAGGCCGGATCCCCGCTGGCCAGTTTGACCATGCCGCCCATGAACATGAAGCGCGCGATCAGCCAGCGGTACAAAAATACATTGAACCACGATCCCCAACTCAAAAAGATGCCGATAAACCCGGCTTCGAGCAAAAACACGTCCCACTGAAACGACAGGAAATCCTGCCCGGCCACGGTAATGGACAAATACAGCAGATAGCTACATATCAAGGCCGGACGTTGCAGAACATTCAATAGCAGCAGCATTGACGCGGCAATGCCCGCATAACAGGCCGATTTTAGCGCCGGATCGGAAGCATCAAGCCAGAATAGCGTCGGAAACACCCAATATTTGCCGTTGCCATAAAACCGGGCGGCTTCTGCCAGTTTCACATCGATTGGCAAGATGCCGTGTGTACCGATCAAGCCTTCGATTTGCACAGCCATCGAGGCGAAAGCAGCCAGATAAATCAACGCCAGACCACGCAGAAACAGCCAACTGATAACCGCATGCGGCAGGCGGGAGGCAATAAAGCGGGTTAACCGGTGTTTAGGCATGCCAAGAGTCTTGGTGCCGGCCATAAAATAAAATTATCATGGAGTGAACGATGCAGGGGGTAGCTCGCCACGTACGCTCGGATTTCGATAGCTGTTTTTTCATGCCTTCGCTCTTCGGTGCCAAATCATAATCGAAAGTTTGTACATCCTGGATACACTACGGATGCGTCACATTACCCTGGCGATTTTACGCAGTTCTACTATAGAATGTGAAGCTTTTCAGTGATAAAGACTAATGGCTCGCTACAACACTTTCGGCCTGCCTACGGCAAGTCCATCCGTCAGCTTTAGCGGTGCATACCCACTCGTCCGACGTTATGCGATCAGTATACAATTGCTTCGTGTAAAACCGACCGTTGTTGAACTTGAGCGGCTGGCCGATTCATGCTAATATCGATTCAAAACTATTCTGGGAGACCAAAAAGAATGAAAACCGCCAAACTGCTTCTATCCAGCACGCTCGCCGCCAGCATCGCGGCAACATTGTTTCCGTTAGGGGCACAAGCCACATCCGATGATGCGAAAAAATACCATCAGCTTTATCAGGACAATTGCGCGAGCTGCCACGGCTCCGATCACGGCGGCTTCCTGGCGCCGGCATTAAATAACGAAACACTGAAAGGCCGCAGCCCGACTGCGTTGCGCACGATCGTGATGTCCGGCAGCTTCGATACCTTAATGCCTCCGTTCTACGGAAAATTGTCGGACGACGACATTCGCGGGCTGGTCAAGCATCTGCAATCGACGCCCAAGCTGGATAATCCGGCATGGACGATCGACGACATGAAAGCGTCGCTGAAGGTGTTGGTGGCCGACGAAAGCAAATTGCCGGAAAAGCCGACCTATGCGATCGGCGACATGGACGACGTGATCGGCGTAGCGGCGCGCGGCAAATACGGCCGCGGCGAAGGTTCGAAAGCGGTATTCATCAACAGCAAAACCCATCAAAAAATCGGCGAAATCCCAACTAACGCGGCAGCGCACATCATCGACTACAACCCGGTCAATCCGCGCTGGGCCTATGTGAAGAACGACACCGCCGAAATTTTCAAGGTCGATCTGTATTCGATGCAAGTCGTGCGCAGCATCAAGACCGGTTTCAACGGGCCTGGCCTCGGCGTCTCCCGCGACGGCAAATACCTGATGGCCGGTTCCTATGTGCCGCATAACGCAGTGATCCTGAACGCCGACACCCTCGAGCCGCTGAAAACGTTTGAGCTCGAAGGTGTCGATCCGGACGGCAATCTGGTTTCGTCGGATTCGGGCATGGTAATCGGCACGCCGTATGCCGACGTTCTGGTTGTCGCTCTGGAAAATGCCGGCCAGGTTTGGGTCGTCGATTTGAAAGACGATTTCCCGGTAACCAAGATTGAAAACGTCGGCCGCCATCTGCACGATGCGTTCCTGACGCACAATGGCACCAAGCTGATGGTCGCATCGTATGACGACAGCATCGTGACCGCGATCGATCTGAAGGAACGCAAGATCATCAAGAAGCTGGATGCGGGCTGCGTGCCGCATGTCGGCGGCGGCGCGGCGGTCGAAGTCGACGGCCGCACGCTGGGCTTCGGCACCAACTTCGGCGACTGCGACAAGATGGTCGTCAGCGTTTGGGATCTGGACAAGATGGAAGTCGTCAAGCAAGTACCGGTATCCGGCGGCACCGAATCGCCAGCCGCGCATCAAAACGCGCCTTATGTCGCGGTCGACATCATTTCGAAGGACAAACGCGCGCGCACGATTCAGCTGATCGACAAGAAATCCTTGGAAGTGGTCAAGACCTTGGATGTCGGCGGCCATGCCTACTTCCCTGAATACAGCGCCGACGGCAAATACCTGTATGTCAGCGCCGGCTACAATGGCGACGAAGTGGCGGTATTCGACTCGACCTCACTCGAAAAAGTCGCCGCGATTCCGATGGAAAGCCCGGCCGGCATCTTCTCGCACGGCCGCACCAAATACATCACCCGCGGCCTGTCGCCGGAAGAATCGAAAGGAGCGAAACAATGAAAGCGCTGATCATTACCGGTGCTCTAGTTTTGGTTGCTTTCGCCGCGACAACTGCGAACGCCGCAAGCATTTATGCGGGCCAGGCGCGTGCGGCCCAGGTCTGCTCGCATTGCCACGGCCTCAGAACGCCGTCGGCCGATGCGCCGTTTCCGTCCTTGGCCGGACGTGACGTCGAGTATTTGCAGATGGCATTGAAGCAGTATCGGGACAAGACCCGCAAATCGGACATCATGAACGCTATCGCAGGATCGATGTCTGATAATGACATCGAGAATGTCGCGGCCTATTACGCCCGGCAAAAAGCCAATCCATGATCAGGAAACTGCTGCCGCTACTGCTGGTGACATTGCCGTCATGGGCAGGCGAAATTTCGGCCGAGCGGCAGCAGGCGCTCCGCGATCTTTTGAAACAGGATTGCGGAGCGTGTCATGGTCTGACCTTAAAAGGCGGCATGGGTCCTGCCCTGCTGCCGGAAACCCTGGCCGACAAATCGGATGACTTTCTGGCCGATACGATTCTGAACGGACGCCAGGGCACCGCGATGCCGCCGTGGCAGCCGTTCATAAATCGCAGCGAAGCGTTGTGGCTGGTTGGGGTTTTGCGCGGGAAGCCAAAATAAGCATGAGTTGTGTAGGATGAGTAAAGCGAAAGCGATACCCATCCTGCGCTGACCTGCCAATACCATTATTTATTGATCCTTTCATGAAAAAAATTGTTTCTTTCTTATATTTCTCAATTCCCATCAGGGGACGCTCTATGAAGGAAGCAATACTGTCAGTTTGTTTGTTTTCTAGCATTTTCTCACCGTCCTCCTTCGCAGAGCTCCGCGCCACCGGCGACCTCGGTGTCGTGATCGAACGCGAGAGCGGCAGCGCGGTGATCGTCAATACGACCGCCCATCAAGCGCTCGCCAAAGTCGAAGGCCTTGGCGACTTGTCGCATGCCTCGGTGGTGTTCTCGCGCGACCAACGTTATGCCTATGTTTTCGGCCGTGACGGCGGTTTGAGCAAGATCGACCTGCTGCAGGACAAGCTCGACAAGCGCATCGTGCAGGCCGGCAACAGCATCGGCGGCGCGATTTCCCAAGACGGCAAGCTAATCGCGGTGTCGAACTACACGCCGGGCGGGGTGAAGATTTTCTCGGCTGACACATTGGAATTGGTCGCCGACATTCCGGCAAGCTATGCCGACGGCAAGCTGTCGAAGATCGTAGGATTAACCGATGCGCCGGGACAACGCTTCGTATTCAGCCTGTTCGATGCGGGCGAAATCTGGACCGTGGATGTCAAAAATCCGCAAAAACCGGTCATTCAAAAATATCCGAACATCGGCAAGGAGCCTTATGACGCGCTGATGGCGCCTGACGGACACTATTATATTGCGGGGCTGTTCGGCGAACCCGGCCTGGCCTTGCTCGATTTGTGGCAGCCGGAACTCGGCGTCAAGCGCATCCTGCCCGATTACGGCAAGCACGACGAGAAATTGCCGGTCTACAAGATGCCGCATCTGGAAGGCTGGGCAATGGCCGGCGATTACTTATTAGCGCCCGCGATCGGCCGGCATGAAGTGTTGGTAATCGATAAAAAATCCTGGAAATTGATCCAGGCGATCCCGGTGCCGGGTCAGCCGGTGTTCGTGATGGCCCGGCCCGACGCGCGGCAAATCTGGGTCAATTTCGCGTTTCCGGACAACAATCAACTTCTGGTGATCGACGCGAAGGATTTGTCGCTGACCAAACTGTTGACGCCGGGTAAGGGCGTATTGCACATGGAATTCACACCGCGTGGCGAACAGGTCTGGGTCGCATTGCGCGACGACAATCAGGTCGTCGTGTATGATACCGAGACCTTGCAGGAAGTCACTCGCCTGCCGGTGCAAAAACCGAACGGCATTTTTTTCAGCGCCAGAGCCCACAAAATCGGTTTATAAGCATGCTGACCAACCTGCATAAACACCTGTTGAATGATTTTCAACGCGATTTTCCGCTGGTCGAACGCCCTTATCTCGAAATCGCGAATCAACTCGGCGTCAGCGAAGATGAAGTGCTGTCCGCGTTGTCCGAATTACGCGACAGTCAGCTGATCAGCCGCGTCGGCCCGATCATTCCGCCGAACCAGATCGGCGTCAGCATGCTGGTCGCGATGGCGGTTCCGGAGAGCGAACTGCAACGCGCGGCGGACATTATCAGCCATTATCCGGAAGTCAATCATAATTACGAACGCGAGAACCGCTTCAATCTCTGGTTTGTCGCTGTCGCCCCCACGGCCGAGCAGTTGGCGCGGGTTCTCGACGCGATCGAACGGGAAACCGGTTACCCGACGCAGCGCCTGCCGTTGATTAACGATTTTCACATCGATTTGGGCTTCCGCCTGGACCTGAGCCATGCTTGATGCGCGCGATTTTGAATTGCTGACCGAGATCCAGTCGGGTCTGCCGATCAGTCCAAGGCCATACCATGAGATCGGGCAAACGCTCGGCATGCCCGAAGCGGAAGTGATCGAGCGCCTGACATTTCTGAAACAGACCGGCCTGATCAAACGGCTCGGCGTAATCGTCAAACACCGTCAACTCGGCTACCGCGCGAATGCGATGATCGTCTGGAACATTCCTGATGCACTGGTCAAAACGCTCGGCGGCCGGATCAGCCGCTCGACTTTCGTCACGTTGTGTTATCAGCGCCCGCGCACGACCGAATGGCCCTATAATCTCTATTGCATGATTCACGGCAAAGATAGGGATACCGTGCTCGCGCAGCTCGAGCAGCTGAGTGTCGATTGCAATTTAGATCAGTTCGACAGGGAAATTCTGTTCAGCAGGCGCTGTTTCAAACAGCGCGGCGCGCTTTACCGCCCAGTTGTTGCACCCGCTAAACCCCCTGAATTCGCGCATGGATGAAATCGACCGCCGGATCATCAACGCCCTGCAAACAGGTTTTCCGATTTCAGAGCGCCCCTATCTTGAAACCGCTCGGGCTTTAGGACTATCCGAGCAGGAACTGCTCGATCGCCTCGATCGACTGTTAAAGGACCAGACCTTATCCCGTTTCGGGCCGCTGTATGACGCGGAAGCGATGGGGGGCGCGTTGACGCTCGCCGCGATACGGGTGCCTGACGAACGCTTCGAGGAAGTCACCAACATCGTGAACGCATTTCCCGAAGTCGCGCACAATTATGCGCGCAACCACGTTCTGAACATGTGGTTTGTGCTTGCCACAGAAACGCCCGCGCAATTGCAGCAAGCGCTGATCAGCATTGAAAACCAAACCGGTCTGACCGTATACAACATGCCGAAGATCACCGAATATTTCGTCGGTCTGAAACTGGAAGCCTGATGTCGAATCTGGATGAAATCGATTTGAAAATCATGCGCGCGACGCAGTCGGGCCTGCCGTTGACGCCCCTGCCCTACCACGCCGTCGCGGAACAGTTGGAATTATCGGCGGATATCGTGATCGAAAGGATGCGACGAATGCAGGAGCTCGGCGTGATCCGGCGCATCGGCGCGGTGCCGAATCATTACCAGCTGGGCTATCGATTCAACGGGATGACGGTCTGGAACGTCCCGGACGAAAAAATCGACGCGCTAGGAAAAAAGATCGGCAACCTCGACTTTGTCAGCCATTGCTACCACCGGCCACGGCATTTGCCGTTGTGGCCTTACAATCTGTTTGCCATGGTACACGGCAAAAGCCAGAAAGATGTCGATCAACAGATCAAACAGATCGCGGAAATTTTAGGCTCGGATAATCGCGGTTCGGACGTACTCTATAGCACCCGAATCTTGAAAAAGACCGGATTCCGAAGTAAATGAAAGCCCAAAAAGGTACGCAATACCCTTAAAGGGCATAAATGCGTACCTACACCATTTAAAAACGACGATGTTCAGACTCAGCCATTTCATGCGGGAACTGCTCGCTCCGACACCGATCAAACCCGCGCGCAAACCGGCCGCGCCGGTCGTGATCTGGAATCTAATCCGCCGTTGCAACCTGGCCTGCAAGCATTGCTATACGACATCGGCCGACATCGATTTTCCGGGCGAATTGAGCACACAAGAAATCTATACGGTGATGGACGACTTGAGGGCGTTTAAAGTGCCTGTATTAATTCTATCCGGCGGAGAACCGCTGCTGCGCCCGGACATCTTCGACATTTCCCGGCGCGCGAAAGCAATGGGCTTTTATGTCGCGCTGTCGAGCAACGGCACCCGCATTTCGGAACAGAACATCGACGAAATCGCCGACATCGATTATCAATACATCGGCGTCAGCCTCGACGGCATCAAAGAAACGCACGACGATTTCCGCCGCATGCCCGGCTCGTTCGACGAAGCCTTGCACGGCGTCGAATTGTGCCTAAACAAAGGCATCAAGGTCGGCATTCGCTTCACCTTGACCCAGGACAACGCGCACGATTTTCGGGCCCTGTTGCGGTTGATGGACGACTACGACATCGACAAATTTTATCTGTCGCACCTGAATTACGGCGGCCGCGGTAACCGCAACCGCAAGGACGACGCGCACTTCCAGATGACGCGCGAGGCGATGGATTTGATGTTCGACACATGTTATCGGTGGATGCAGGAAGGCAAGGACCGCGAGTTCGTGACCGGCAACAACGACGCCGACGGGGTGTATTTCCTGCACTGGGTCAGAAAGCGTTTCCCAGGGCAAGCCGACCACATCCAGGCCAAACTCGAACAATGGGGCGGTAATGCCTCCGGCGTCAATGTCGCGAATATCGACAATCTCGGCACCGTGCATCCGGATACGTTCTGGTGGCATTACGATCTGGGCAATGTCCGGCAGCGCCCGTTTTCGGAAATCTGGATGGACCGCAGCGATCCGTTGATGGACGGATTGAAGCAAACGCCGCGTCCGCTCGAAGGCCGCTGCGCGACCTGCCATTATCAGGCGATCTGCAACGGCAATACCCGTGTCAGGGCCGCGCAAACGACCGGCAATTTTTGGGCCGAGGATCCGGGGTGCTATTTGACCGATGCCGAAATTACTGCATCGGCGTAATTTGAAAATCGAAATAACAGCCGGTACGCGATGCGTACCCGGTCAAACCGATCATTTCGCTTTCAGCGACAAGCGAGAAACGATCTCCTGCCCTTCCCGCTCCGGGTTGATCGCGGTATCGAGAATGAACACCCGCTCCGGCACAATGCCACCCTGCTTCACGACATACTTCGCAATGGCCTGGGCTCTTTTCGCGGCCAGGTCTTTCAAGCGTTCTTCTTCCGGCTTGATGATCGTGAACAGTTTTTGCTTGGCGACCTCGTAAAAATCACCTTCCTTAGCATCCTTCAGGCGCGGCTTCCCAAACAACGAGCGTTCCGCGAGCAGCGGAAATTTCTCGATGAACATCTGCGCCAGATAGTCCTTATATTCGTCGTCCGAAAGTTCGACATATTCCGCGCGCACTTTTTTACCGCCTTTCTTCGCGGTCGCTGCCACTTTCAAATTTTTCAACTGATCGTAGAGCGCCGCATCCTTCAATGCCGGCCAGTCCTGCTCCTCGTAGGCAGAACCCTTGATTTCAAGGCTCAACGCCGACCGTTCTTTCAAGGCCTTCGCCAAACCGTCCAGTTTGTCCGTTTGCGCTTTATCCAGTTCGGCCTTGCCCGGTTTGAAATCGATATGATCCAAGTCTTCTCCGCCATCGAACAGCGAAGCGATCGCCCTGAAGGGTGAGGTGACGACCTTGTTCAGCACATTCAACAGCGCATCGGCGACGATTGCCCTAATGCTGAATTTAGGATCGTCCAGGCTGCCGGTGACCGGCACGTCCAATTTGATTTGGCCATCGCCATCCTTCAACAAGGCGACCGCCAATTCCAGCGGCAACGACACCGCATTCGGGTTTTCGACCTTCTCGCCAAGTTCGAACTGATCGATCAGAATCGTGTTCGATGAGGTCAGAACGCCCTGCTCGACTTTATATTTCAAATCCAGATTCAATTTTCCTTTTTCGACTTTATAGCCGGCAAATTGCACCATGTAGGGGCTGATCAGCGGCATCGGCAAGCCGTGGAAACTCACCTCCACGTCATACGCGCCGCGGTAAGGGCTCACTTCGCCGCTGACATTGACCGGCGCCAGATCGTAGGCACTGCCTTTCAACGACACTTTGACCTTCGCTTTTTTTTCCGATGAGATGCCTGAGGCACCGCCGTTCAGTTCCTTGATTTCGGCCGCGAAAGGCAAAATCAGCGACAGATCGGCAAAATCTGACGAACCGTCATGCACAATCACTTGATCCAGCTTGAAGAACAACTGCGCACCGGTGTCATCCTGTTTCTTGGCCGTTGCGGCTACAACGGGCTTTTTGCTACCGGCTTTACCGGTCGATAACACGTCATTCATATTGACCGTTTTATCTTTTTTGATCACGACCCGGGCATACGGCTTTTCGATCAAAAGGCGCTTGGCGGTATATCGGCTCGCTCCGAGGTCAGCGTCGATATCGCTCAACGTCAGTTTTTGCCATTTGATAAAATCCTTGTTCTGAAGTTGGTCGCGGGTGATCAATTCATCGACGCCTGCAAGTCCCCGAAATTTGATGTCGGGTTTCCCTGGGTCATCAAGAAGCACATCCAGCTTACCATTGACGAAGAAACCGCCGTCGACCACATCCAGGCGGGCAAACTGATAGACATAGGCTTGAAATTTATCGAGACCGATGTCCCGAACAGCGACATTCAGCCGAGCAGTGAAAGGAGCGATTACGATGTCGCCGTCCAGTTTGATGCGCCCGTCCTGATTGAAATCCGCACTCATCTGCACAGGCAGTTTCGCGCCGGTTTTATTGGTAAAATCGCGCAGTGTGAAATCGATCGGCTTGACCTCTACCGCGACCGGCTTGGCCAGGGTCCGGTCTTCGAAATGCAAACCGAAAGCGGTCAATGCCGCCGACTTGACCGCAAGCGCCCACGGCTCCGAAGTTTTTTCGGCAGGATTCGCCTTTACGGTTGTTGATGGTTTTTCGTTCACCGGCAACAGCGCCTGATAATTGAGCTTTCCTTCTTTGGTGAGCCAGGCTTGAACATCGGCATTTTCTGATTTGATCGCATTTGCGGAAAATGACCGCTGCAATAGATTCAGAGCAAGCCCCTCTCCCGCCAGTCGGCCGATTTTGACCAATGGCTTAACCTGCAATCCATCCGAAAATTCGCTGCCGTTGACCGTCACTTGCCCATCCCGAACGGTAAAGTTGAATGGGCCATCGGCATTGCCGGTATTACAGGCCGCGGTCAACACAATTTCAGGAACTTTCAAAGACGCCCCTGCCAGACCAAAGCCTGCCAGGGCAAGATCACGCATCTTGACCTCGGCTTTCCCTGCCTCTACCTGCCATTTTTGCCCTGCCTGGGTGATTTTATAATCGGCCTCCAGCGTGATCGCGGATGATTTGGCCGCCAGGCTGTGCGGTTCGGTCGCGTAACCAAAATCCTTCAGTTCAAAGCGGCTTTTAGGAATCTCCAGTTCCAGGCCCTTTGCCGAGGAATAATGCAAGCGGTAATCCGCCTCCAGCAACTCACTGCCCTGCAAATCGAAACTCGCCGCATCCTGAAGCGCGATAGCACTCAGGTTCTGCAACTTAAGCTGTTCCAGTTTGATGCGGCCTTGCGAAAATAGCGGATCGATGCCGGCTTCACCCTCCCAATCCAGGGCTCCGCCCGACTTTAGCGCCATCGTCAAATGCAGCGGAAAAGGCTGATTTTGCGCCAGCGAAAAATGTTCCACGGTCAAATCGATCGGATCGATTTCCTCGCTGACCGGCTTTTTGAGATGTTCGTCTTCCCAAAGCAATTTGCCGCCGGACAGTGACAAACGGCCGATCTGTACCGGGAGTAATTTGCTTTCGCTTTTAGGAGGTTCTTGCGCAGCGGGCAAGAGATCGCTGAAATTGAATTGGCCGTTTTGGATTTTGGCCAGATGCACGGATGGTTTAATCAACTGCACGTCATCGAGGGTCAGCGCGGATTCCTTCAGCGACCGCCAAAGCTCGATGTCAGCCGCAAAACGCTCGAAACTGACGAAGGGTCGCCCGTTCGCTTCCTGCATCGAAAAACCCTGAATCGCGAACCGGAACAAAAATGGGTTCAACTCGAACGTCCCGATCGCCGCCTGCCGGCCTGTCAGTTCCTTGAGCATAGCCGGCGCCCTCGACTTCACGAGATAAGGCAGACCATAAAAGCCGGCCAGCGCATAAAAAAGCAGCATGCATCCTGCCACGCCAAATCCTTTCAAAACTTTGATCAATAGCGTTCGAGCCTTCATAAGATTCCTTGAGCCACTCACACGTTTTAGCATAACGCTTCCCAATAAAAAAGGCGACTTGGAAGTCGCCTTTTTATGTTGCCGAAATGCAGCCAGGCCTATAAGTTGACGTAGCCGGTTTCTTCGTGCAGGACCTGATCCAATCCCTGTACTTCTTCATCGGCGGTTACGCGCAGACCGACAAACTTGTCTATCAACTTCAACATCACAAAACTGAAAAATGCGCTCCAGGCTGCTGTGACCACAATCGCCAACGCCTGTACGCCAACTTGACTGCCGATCGTCGCGCCTTCGGCCAACCCCAAACCACCCAAGCTGCTCGAAGCAAAAACGCCGGTCAACAACGAACCGGTGACGCCGCCGACGCCATGCACCGGAAAGACATCCAGCGAATCGTCGATCTTCAACGTGCGCTTGACATATTGTGTCGCAAAGAAACAAATCGCGCCGGCCACTACGCCGATCGCCAACGCCCCGATCGGCCCAACATAACCCGAAGCCGGCGTGATCGTGCCAAGACCCGCAACCATGCCGGTCACGATACCCAACACGCTCGGCTTACCGAAACGGAGCCATTCAATCACCATCCAGGTCAATGCGCCGGCTGCCGCGCCAATATGGGTCGCCAACAGCGCCATCCCTGCGCGTCCATCAGCGGTCAGTGCGCTGCCGCCATTAAAACCGAACCAGCCGACCCAAAGCATGCCCGCTCCGGTCACCGCCATGGTCATATTGTGCGGCGGCATCGGCGTGGTTGGAAACCCTTTTCTACGGCCTATCACTAACGCCGCAACCAAAGACGCGATACCCGCGTTTACATGAATCACTATGCCGCCCGCGAAATCCAGCACACCCAAATCGGCCAGCCAACCGCCGCCCCAGATCCAGTGGCATACCGGCACATAAACCAGACAGAGCCACAGCCCGCTGAACCAAAGCATTGCGGAGAATTTCATCCGTTCTGCGAAACTGCCGACGATCAGCGCCGGAGTGATGATCGCAAAGGTCATCTGAAACATAAAATAAACGGCTTCGGGCAAATCGCCGACCTGCGAGGCGGTGCCGATACTAGGCAAAAACGCTTTCGAAAATCCACCGATCAGTTTCTGCCAGTCGCCGCCATCGACGAAGATCAGGCTATAGACGCCGGCAAGCCACAAAATCGACACCAGACAGGTAATCGCAAAACACTGCATCAACACCGACAGCACGTTTTTGCTGCGTACCAAGCCTCCGTAAAACAACGACAAGCCCGGCAGCGTCATAAACAGGACCAGACCGGTCGAAGTTAACATCCAAGCAGTATTGGCTTGATTGACGGTGTCTGCCTCTGCCGCGAAAGGCAAGAGCAACAGGCTAAAAAAAAATCGTTTGGATGGCATGATGGTCTCTATATTCTTAATTTTAATTAAATGGCGTCTTCGCCAGTTTCACCCGTCCTTATTCGGATGATTTGTTCAAGATTGGTCACAAAAATCTTACCGTCACCAATCTTGCCGGTATTTGCGGCCTTCACGATCGTTTCGACCGCCTTGTCCAGAATATCGTCGGAAACTGCAATTTCGAGCTTGACCTTCGGCAAAAAATCGACCACATATTCCGCGCCCCGATACAGTTCGGTATGGCCTTTTTGGCGGCCAAAACCTTTTACCTCGGTCGCGGTAACGCCGGCAACCCCGATCTCGGACAAGGCCTCCCTGACATCATCCAGTTTGAATGGTTTTATTATTGCTGTTATTAATTTCATAATGTCTCTCTGCCGCAAGTAACGAAAAAAAAATGACTCGTAAATCCTGCAATCATACACAATCTCTATCGATTTACAATTCCCGCATGAATACAAAACAGCCTCATGCAAAGGGCTAACAAAAAAACGGGATCGCCATTTCGAGCCCCTAAACCTGAAGCCATACGTATCATTTCGTGAATCACTACCCGGCAAATATCATTCACCTGTTGAAAAAAATCGCACGCTGGCCAACCAATGGGATCGCACCATCCGGTTGGCCGGCTTGTGAAAGTAACTCTTCTATACCTTATATATGGTATGCCGTTTCACCGTGGCTCGATACATCCAGACCCACACGCTCGGATTCTTCGCTGACTCTGAGACCGACCAGCATATTGACGAACTTGTAGGCAACGAAAGAGACGACGCCCGACCACACGATCGTAATCGCGACGCCTTCAGCCTGGACCAGCAACTGCTTGGCGATCGAAAAATCCTCTGCGCCCGTGCCGCCGAGAGCGGGAGAGGTAAACACGCCGGTCAACAGCGCACCCAAAATACCGCCGACGCCATGCACCCCGAACACATCGAGCGAGTCGTCGGCGCCAAGCAGGTGCTTGAGCCCGTTGACGCCCCACAAGCAAAGAAGACCCGCGCTCAGACCGATGATGATTCCGCCCATCGGTCCGACCGAGCCGCAAGCCGGCGTGATCGCAACCAGACCGGCTACGGCGCCGGAGGCCGCACCCAACATCGAAGCCTTGCCCTTGATCACCGCTTCGCCGGCGGACCAGGACAACACCGCCCCGGAGGTGGCCAATAGGGTGTTGATGAAGGCGAGGGTCGCGCCGCCGTTGGATTCGAGATTAGAACCGGCATTGAATCCAAACCAGCCCACCCACAGCAGCGAAGCGCCGACCATCGTCAACGTCAGGCTGTGCGGCGCCATGTATTCCTTACCGTAGCCGATGCGCTTGCCGACCAGAAAAGCGCCGACGAGGCCGGCCATCGCCGCATTGATGTGCACCACGGTGCCGCCCGCAAAATCCAGCGCGCCCTTGCCCAGCAGATAACCGCCGGCGCCCCAGACCATGTGCGCGATCGGCACATAGCTGAAGGTAAACCAGATCGCGCAGAAAATCAGCACCGCGCTGAATTTGATACGCTCGGCAAACGAGCCGATAATCAGCGCGCAGGTAATTCCGGCGAAGGTCGACTGGAAGGCAACGAAGATAAATTCGGGAATCTTCACATTGTCGGTAAACGTATCGGCCAGCGAAGCCGTAGTGATGCCTTTCAGGAACACTTTGTCGAAGCCACCGATGATCAGGCCCTCGCCGCCAAACGCGAGACTATAACCGTAAATCCCCCACAGTACGCAAATCAGCGAAAACACCACCATCACCTGCATCAGCACCGACAGCATATTCTTGCTGCGCACCAAGCCGCCGTAAAACAGGCCCAGGCCCGGCACCACCATCATGACGACCAGCACGGTCGAAACCATCATCCAGGCCGTATCGCCCTTATCGGTCGTGGGCTGGGCGCCGGCCGTTGTTTCTGAGCTGGCTGCCGGGGCCGCGGCGGGGATTTCAACCGTCACGGGTTTAACCGGATCCGCAAGAGTCTGCGTTTCGACCGCCGCGATTACGGTTTCTGCTGCCGAAAGCCCGGCAAAGCCCAGCAGGGTAAAAAAAGCCAAAGTCGTTATAATGTGTTTCATAATTCCGTCCTTACTTAAATGCTTAGAGTGCTTCATCGCCGGTTTCTCCGGTACGAATCCGGATTACTTGCTCCAAATTGGTCACAAAAATTTTACCGTCTCCAATTTTTCCGGTCCCTGCCGCCTTGGCGATTGCCTCGAGCGCCTGATCGAGCAACGGACTGGAAATAGCCACTTCCACTTTGGTTTTCGGCAAAAAATCGACGACATATTCAGCGCCGCGATATAACTCGGTATGCCCTTTCTGGCGGCCGAACCCCTTGACTTCAGTAACGGTAACGCCGGTAACCCCGATTTCTGAAAGCGCCTCGCGGACATCATCCAGTTTAAAGGGTTTAACGATAGCAGTGATCAGTTTCATAAGTTGCCTCTTGCTGAATAAAAAAACGATTCCACAATCGAGGAAAGCAATGATTATGCCAATAAAAACAACCAGCCCTGCAAGCTTTTGATAGACGCAGCGATACCGGCGAAATCATCACTCGAACCGGCATCGGCGCTGCTTGAAAAGTCAGGAATATCGACACAGACAATATCTTCAACGCCGCTTCCGCCGAAACGCCTTTTTTACCGAAAAATTTCAAGCTTCCGGCGACATTCCGCGGTTTCAGCAAGCAACCGGAGTAAAAATCGTCAACCTTGAAATCCAAGCGCTTAGAGTTGGCCATTCAATACAACGTATTAGCGCACCACTTCAGTTCGTTTTGCCGATTACCGGTCAATTTTGGTGCATTCATTGGAATTCAAGCGCGCCAATTCTGATGCGCCAATTTCAATGACAGATACTCGCAAAACATCGGCGCTGACCCAGACAGGCAAAATTGTCCGCAAGGCAACCGGGCTGGGTGCGTTTTTTTGCCGGTAAAGCACATCGCGAGCCCGGCAAAGACTATCGCCGTAATTGATGGCGAAGCGTGATGGATTTGTCGGGCCGGCAGCAAAAACAAAATGCGCCCTAAGGCGCATTTTGGCAAAGCGTCAACGATTGTATAATGATTTAAAAGCTGACCGTGAAGTCCGTCGAAAACAGGAATTGATCCAGTTTGCCGGTCGTTGTGCTGTCGCCGCCGAAAGGGCGAGCACCATCAGCCCAATCATAGCGCACGTTCGGACGCAAATTCAGCCATTTGACCGGCTTCCAGTTGATGCCCGCAGTCACCGCATAATAGCTGGACGGCGCGCTGGTCGCGCCAAAATTGCCCGCCGCGGCAAAACTGCTGCCGCTGCCGTCGGTGGCAGCCCCTACCCGTCCGGGAGCAAAAACCCGAAATCCGTTTTGATCTCGGAACCATTCGCCGCGGACGCCTGCGGTCAACGTATCGCTGATGTCATAATACAGATGGGTATTGATACCGTACCATTGTGCATCTTCGATACCATTCGCAGTTAAGACGCCATTCGCATAACCATGATCATGTTGCAGGACCCAATGGGTCTTGTCGCCGATATTCTGCTTCAACACGACGCTATACATGCCCCAGGCTTTGCTGCTTTGCTCTGAAGTGCCGCCGTAAGTACCGGTCACGTTCAAAGACGTTCCCGTATCCGCGTTGGTCCAGGTCGCGCCGGCAAGGCCCGCCCAATTGCCCAACTGCTTATCCCAGCCACCGTCCCAACCGCCGGTCGCGCTGCCGGTCACGACACCGCCGATCACGGACCAATGATCATCAACCGTATAACTGCCGAGGATACCGGTATGGGTGAACGGCTCGCCGTATTGCATCGTATAGGCGTGCGTGTAGAAGAAATTATCCGGCGCCGGTACCGTTTCGTATCCGATCGGCGTATAGAAATGACCGGCCTTGATATTGATACCGTTGCCGATCGGCAGATAGGCTTCCAGATAGGCTTGCGGCATTGCCAGATCGTAAAAACGGTTGTCGTTGCTGCCCAGCAGATTGAGGTCCCAGTGATTTCGATTCAACGGCACGCCCGAATTTACGTCAAATGCCGGCACACCGTAGGCTTGCGTGAAGATCGCATCGGTGCCGAACATCACGTCGAAACGAAAGCCTAAATCGAAATTGTCGCCTTCGGCCGCGACCGCGCGTTGTAAGAATAAATTCAATTGATTCAATTGAAATTCCCCCGACCGGTCGCCAAACGTAACCGGCCCGTTGAAATTGTTTTGCGGGCTGATCGAATTGTAGGTAATGCCGGCGTTCGTCCAGCCGCCGACCGTCAAGCCCAAATTTTTCATAACCTTGCTGCCGTTCGGGTCCCCCAATGCTTCAAGTAAGCGATCCGCGTTGGCAAACGTAGCGGCCTGAGTTGCGTTTGCTGCCGAATCCGCTTCACTCAGTTCAGCGGCCTGTGTTACGCCGGCAGCCGAAAAAAGCACCACTCCTAAAGCCAATGGTTTGAAATTGGCGCGATCATTGCTTTGATATTTTTTCATGGTGATAGCCCTGCATTAGATTATCTTGATTTCGAAATACGAACATAATGCCTAAACTACCCGACAACCCGACATTGGGTCGATCAATAGCGCATCATGCACCTGCAAAGAGACAAGCAATATTAATGCCAGTTGCTTTACCGCAATTCTGTTTGCAATAATGCAACAGAAATTCATTATATTGGCGTCTGATGCTTATCACCCCAAAAGCATACCGCACCAATATTGTGCGTTTTTACACCATTATTGCACCAAAAACAAACAAACATTCATACTAAATACCTCTTATTCAAAGATAAGCCGTTTTGCTCTTGCTGCAGATCGGCCAATATTTTTTTTGTGGATCATGCGGCAAAAAAAATGGTATCGTAATTAAGTTTGGCTAATAAATCATTTGACACAAATCGATCCCAAGGAGACCCCAAATGTCTGTAGAAAATGTTTTAAAAATGATCAAGGACAACGACGTGAAATTCGTCGATTTCCGTTTTTGTGATACCCGAGGCAAGGAACAGCATGTCACATTCCCTGCACATACGATCAGCGAGGACACCTTTGAAGACGGCAATATGTTCGACGGGTCTTCAATCGCCGGCTGGAAACACATCAACGAATCGGACATGATTCTGATGCCGGATCCCTCAACCGCAGTGATGGATCCTTTCTATGACGACGCGACGCTGATTCTACGCTGCGACATTATCGAACCCAGAAACATGCAGGGTTATGAGCGCGATCCGCGTTCGATCGCAAAACGCGCGGAGGCCTATCTGCAATCGACCGGTATCGCCGATACCGCATTATTCGGACCGGAAAATGAATTTTTCATTTTCGACGATGTGCGCTGGGGCGCGGACATGAGCGGCTCTTTCTTCAAGATCGATTCCGAAGAAGCAGGCTGGAACTCCGAAAAAGTCTATCCCGACGGCAACATCGGCCACCGTCCGGGCGTGAAAGGCGGCTACTTCCCGGTTCCACCGGTCGACTCTCTGCAAGACATGCGTTCCGCAATGTGTCAAGTGCTGGGTGAAATGGGTCAGGTAACCGAAGTGCATCACCACGAAGTCGCGACCGCGGGTCAATGCGAAATCGGCGTCCGTTTCAACACGTTGGTTAAAAAAGCCGATGAAGTCTTGGCACTGAAATATGTGATTTCGAATATCGCGCACGCCTACGGAAAAACCGCGACTTTCATGCCGAAACCGATGGTCGGCGACAACGGCAGCGGCATGCACGTGCATCAGTCGCTCTCCAAAGGTGGCGCGAACCTGTTTACCGGCGACCAGTACGGCGGCCTGTCCGAACTGGCGTTGTATTACATCGGCGGCATCATCAAGCACGCCAGAGCCCTGAACGCATTCACCAACGCCTCGACCAACAGTTACAAGCGTCTGGTTCCAGGCTTTGAAGCTCCAGTCATGCTGGCGTATTCCGCCCGCAACCGTTCCGCGTCGATCCGTATTCCTTTCGTGAACAATCCGAAAGGCCGCCGTATCGAAGTGCGCTTCCCGGATTCGACCGCGAACCCTTACCTGGCATTCTCCGCGATGCTAATGGCGGGTCTCGACGGCATCCAAAACAAAATCCATCCAGGCGATGCGATGGATAAGGACCTGTACGATTTGCCGGCCGAAGAAGCGAAAAACATCCCGCAAGTCTGCCATGCATTCGACCAAGCCCTGGAAGCACTCGATAAGGACCGTGAGTTCCTGACCCAAGGCGGCGTGTTCACCGATGACGTGATAGACGGCTATATTGACCTGAAAATGGCCGAAGTGACCCGTCTGCGCATGAGCACCCACCCGGTCGAATACGACATGTACTATAGCTTGTAAATCCTGCCGACATAGCTTCGTAGGTTGATATACAAAACGCCCCATAATGGGGCGTTTTTTTTAGCTACGCCCTATAATAATCTCTCTAACGAAATAAACGCCGCACAAATCCTTTTTTTTGCACTTTTATATATTGGCCTATAAATTGCTCGTTAGAAATAAACAGAATATAAGTTAGATTAGAAAGGCACACTCGTTATGCATAAAAGGATACTGGACCACCTGAACTCCGCGATTTTATTATTCGACCAGGACTTGAACCTGGCTTACATCAACACATCGGGAGAAGTGTTGCTGGCCGACAGCGCCAATCAACTACTCGGCCATAACGCGCAAGAGTTATTCAAGATCTCCGACCCGGCTCTGCTCGCCAATTTGAAACTGTCGCTAACGATGTCCGAGCCGCTGCTCGATCGGGCGCTGACATTGAACCGGATCGGCCAGACCGTAACGATCACTTTTAGTGCAACACCGATCTTTACCGACGACGGACGGGCTGAAATCCTGGTCGAGCTCTTGCCGGTGGACAATCATCTCAGAATCTCCAAGGAAGAACAGTTGTTATCGCAACAAAACACCGCCAAACTCCTGGTCAGGGGTCTCGCACATGAAATCAAAAATCCGCTGGGCGGCCTTCGTGGCGCAGCGCAGCTATTGGATTTGGAGTTGATCGATCCCGATCTCAAGGAATATACCGGTATCATCATTGCCGAATCCGACCGGCTGCAAGGATTAATGGACAAGATGCTCGGCCCTAACAAACTGCCGAACAAAAAGATGTTGAACATCCATGAGGTGCTGGAGCGCGTCAGACAACTGGTCGAAGCCGAAGCGAGCGGCAACCTATTGATCCTTTGCGACTACGATCCTAGCATCCCCGACCTGAAGGCTGACAAAGACCAGTTGATTCAGGCCGTGCTAAACATCGTCCGCAACGCGGTCCAGGCCGTCGACGGTTCCGGCGTGATCAGGGTCAAAACCCGCATCAAGCGCAATGTCACGATCGGGCGCAAATGCCATAAACTGTCGGTTAAGATCGACATTTCCGACAACGGTCCCGGCATCGACGCCGAAATGATGAACCAGATTTTTTATCCGATGATCACCGGCCGCCCCGAAGGCACCGGCCTTGGATTGTCGATCGCTCATTCGCTGATCAACCAGCACGGCGGCCTGATCGAATGCGAAAGCGAGCCTGGCAATACCACCTTTTCCATCTTGTTACCGATAGAGTCCGGCAATGACTAAACCTGAAACTGTCTGGATCATAGACGACGACAAATCGATCCGCTGGGTTGTCGAAAAAGCGCTGCAAAAAGCCAACATGCAAACGATGTCCTTTGCGAACGCCAAGGAACTCTTGCTTGCGCTGCAACACGACAAACCCGACGCGCTGCTGACCGACATCCGCATGCCCGGCATGGACGGCTTCGAACTCCTCGACCGCATCCAAAAAAATTATCCGGGCCTGCCGGTAATCATCATGACCGCGCATTCGGATCTCGAAAGCGCGGTATCGGCTTTCCACGGCGGCGCCTTCGAATATCTGCCCAAACCGTTCGACATCAACGAAGTCGTCGAACTGGCCCACCGCGCCTGCACGCACAGCCGGCAGCAACAGGAAAACCAGAAAGAAGCCACCGCGCTCGAATCGGCGCCCGAAATCATCGGCGCCGCCCCCGCGATGCAGGAAGTGTTCCGCGCGATCGGCCGCCTGGCACGCTCTAACATCACCGTGCTGATCAACGGCGAATCGGGTACCGGTAAGGAACTGGTCGCGAAAGCCTTGCACAAACACAGCCCTCGCGCGAAAAACCCGTTCATCGCATTGAACATGGCCGCAATCCCGAAAGACCTGATGGAATCGGAACTGTTCGGCCATGAAAAAGGCGCCTTTACCGGAGCTCAAGCCCGTCGGGCCGGACGTTTTGAGCAGGCCAACGGCGGCACGCTGTTTCTCGACGAAATCGGTGACATGCCGGCGGATTTGCAAACCCGGCTGCTCCGCGTGCTTGCCGACGGCGAGTTTTACCCGGTCGGCGCGCATCTTTCGGTCAAGGTCGATGTGCGCATCATTGCCGCGACACACCAAAATCTCGAAGTGCTGGTCGAACAAGGCCGCTTCCGCGAAGACCTGTTTCATCGGTTAAACGTGATTCGAATACACATTCCGCCGCTGCGCGACCGCAAGCAGGATATTCCGCTGTTGCTCAAACATTTTCTGACGCAGGCCGCACAGGAACTGAACACCGAAGTCAAAACCCTGCGCCCCGATGCGGAAAGCTATCTCAGCGGCCTGGATTGGCCCGGCAACGTCCGCCAGCTCGAAAACTGTTGCCGCTGGCTGACCGTAATGGCTTCCGGCCGCGAAATCCACCTGCACGACCTGCCGCCCGAACTGTTGAACAAACCGCTGGAACGGGAAGCGGAAAGCGGCAATTGGGAGTCGATGCTCAGAATCTGGATAGATCGCCAGTTGCTGACCAAGGAGCACGAGGTCGCCAAGCAAACGATACCGGCGGTCGAGGCGATCTTGATCAAGGCCGCGCTAAACTTCACCCACGGCAAACGGCACGAAGCGGCCATTTTGCTGGGTTACGGCAGAAATACCCTGACTCGCAAAATCAAGGAGTTGGGCATTGAGGAATAAAAAAGCCCCCTATTTGCAGGGGCTTTTTTATAACATTTACAAAATAACTCTCATTACCTAAGCCGCCCACTTCCTACCCTGGCTAGCATAGTCGAGCATCAAGTAGAACACGTTGTCGCACTTCTCCCGGAATAACACACGATCGTAGCTTTCCGGCAGATTAGTGTCCAGCACCTTCTCGACGGCAGAGCGCACCTGCTTTTGGGTCTGCGTATCCTTATACCAATCCTGTACCAGCACCTTGGGTTGCTCTTCCAACAAACGATGCAATAACGACTTTGCCGCAAGCCTGACGTTCTGCGTTTCCTCCGGCGTCATCCTGTCTTTCTTCAGCAGATCGAACAGTTCCAGTTCGTCTTCCGACAGACCCTCGCGGATGTGCCGCTCATCCTCCGCGCGCAAATCTTCGGTGAATTTCATCAGGTCTTCATAATAGTTCTCGGTGGATGAGCCGCCTGAATTGTAGGTATCGATAATCTGTTGCAAGCGTTGAGCAAAGTCGGTACGCGTCGCATTCTGTTGCAGCATCAGCTCAAGCTTGCGTTGCAGGAAAGCGCGCAGGTCCGCGATTTCAATGTTCTTGTAAGTCGCCTGCTTGAACTCTTCGCGCAGCTTATCGAAGTTGATTTTACTGAGGTCCCAGGTCTTACCCTTCTGGATGATCTGGTATTCCGCGCTGTATTGGCGCACCTTAAACGCCTCCGAGTCGTTTACTACCACACTCTCATCCAGCAATTCGGCAATCTTCAAGCTGATCTTGTCGATATCTGTCTGCTCGATAAGGCTGTCTATCACCCCACGCAAATACTGGAATGCCGCCACCTCGCGCACTCGGCTCTGTTTGCCGCGCCCCATAATCTCAGGCTTGCACGCCTCATACAGCGACGAAATGGTGTTCTCGTACACGTTGAAGCCCTTGCGCCATTCGTCGTTTGCCAGCAAGGCATTGGCAAAGATATTAAAGCGACCCAGTTTTTCGAATACATCGTCGCTGCCCAGCACCTCGCGTAGCGCAACCTCTTTCTCGTGACAAAACACCAAACCCTGCTCAATCGCGTCGTCCAGCAGCCGAAACAACTCCGCCTTTTCCTTGACTGGCGTATCAATCTCATCACCGCCTTGCGCGTAATCCTTCAGCGCCAGCTTCATGTTGCGGAACACGTTGTAGTAATCCACGATTTCGCCGTTGCGCTTTTCCACCCCGCTGATCTTCCACGACGTGACGCGGTTGGCTCGGGCGATGGTCTGCATCAGCGTATGGCCCTGCATCGGCTTGTCGAGATACAGCGTCGAAAGCGTGGGCGCGTCAAAGCCCGTCAACCACATGGCGCAGACGAACACCAGTTGCAGCGGATCGTTCTCATCCTTGAAGTTGAATTCGATGTCGTGGCCGTGCGCATCCAGCTTGTTCATACGCTCGCGGTGCGGCTTGATTCCCAGCTTTTGATCCGCAAACTTCCTCTCTTCATCCGCGTCTTCGCTGACCACCACCGCCATTTCCACCAAGCGCATGTACTCGACGGTCTGGCTCAGCCGCCTCTTCTCAATGTCGTTGGCCGACTTACTGATGCGTCCCCGTAAGTCTTTAATCTCTTCCTTCCACAACCGCTGCACCTTGTCGTACATCTTCACGGCGGTAAACTTGTCCACCGACACCACCAGTCCTTTGCCCAGATAGCCGCGCCGGGGAAAGTGATAGACGATGTCCCGCGCAATTTTCTCCAGCCGGTCGTCGCGCTTGATGACTTCGATCTCTTTGGCAAAACGCTTCTCCAGCTTGGCCTGCTGCGCCTCGTCCAGATTCTCGTCCTCCAGAATCCGGTAAAACTCCTCGCTCAAGCCCTCGTTCTGGTTCAGCACCTCCGGCACGCGCTTCTCGTAAAACAGCGGCACCGTCGCGCCGTCGTCCATCGACTGCTGGAAGTTGTATTCGGAAACATAACCGCCGAACCAGGCATTGGTCTTGCGCTCGCGCCCCAACAGCGGCGTGCCGGTGAACGCCAGATAGTTCGCATTGGGCAAGCCCTTGCGCATGTTCTCCGCCAGCGACTTGTATTGTGTGCGGTGCGCCTCGTCCACGATCACGATGATTTCCTTGCTCGGCGAAAGCTCGGGATATTCCCTGCCCTTGTCCCAGCGGAATTTCTGAATCAGCGTGAACACCACGCGCTTGTGCTGCCCGAGGAACTTGCGCATCTCCTCGCTGTTCTTCGGCTGCGCGGCTTCGGCCTCGGTGACCGTGCGGGTGTTCAGAAAGTTGCGGTAAATCTGCCCGTCCAGATCGTCGCGGTCGGTCACCACCACAAAAGTGAAATTGCCGGTCTGTTTGCGGAAGATTTTGCGCGCATAAAAAATCATCGAAAAGCTCTTGCCCGAGCCCTGCGTGTGCCAGAACACGCCCAGCTTGCCCGCCAACTCCTCGCGCCTGAGGAAGGCGTCATAAGCCCGGTTCACGCCGATGAACTGGTGGTTCTGCGCGATGATCTTCGAGCTGTCCTTGTAGTAGAGGATGAAATTCTCCACGTAGTCCAGCAGCCTCTGCCTGGGCAGCAAGCCTTCGATCACACCTTCCAGGCTGATACCCTGCTCCCGGATCGCGGCGCGGTCGATCTTCTGTTTCTCGTCATCCGCACGCAGCCAGTTGAAGAAATGCCCCCACTCCGCCGTGATGCTGCCCACTTTGGTCTCGATGGCGTTGGACAGCACGCAAAAGGCATTGGTCAGGAAAAGCTGCGGAATTTCCGCCTTGTAAGTCGTCAGGTTGTCGTCGTAAGCGTTGCGTAGTTTTATATTGGAATTTTTCAGCTCGATAAACACCAGCGGAATGCCGTTGACGTAGAGCAACACATCCGGGCGGCGAAAGCCCCGTTCGCCCTTGATCCAGAGCTGGGTAACGGCCAGATAGCGGTTATTTTTCGGTTCGTTGAAATCCAGCAGCCACATATGTTCCTGCTGCCGCGCGCCCTGGGCGTCGTCGAATTGCACCGGGATGCCGTCCCGTAGCAGGCCATAGATTTCCCGGTTTGCGGCGATCAGCGTCATCGCCTGCCGCCGGTCGAGCAACTTTTCCAGCGCGCTCTCGATGGCCGCTTCCGGGATGGCCGGATTCAGGCGAATCGCGGCTTCCCGCACCCGCTCCGCCAGAATCACATCGCGCTTGTTGGCGCGGCCCGAGCCGTCATTCAAATCTTCCGCCTTTTCCGTCAAGCAGTCGAGCACGTCGAAACCGTGCAGATGCTGGAGCTTCTGCACCAGCGCCTGTTCGATCTGATCTTCGGAAATGAAATTAGGCATAGCCACCCCGCAAGCTTTGTGCTAAATTCAGCCCAGTCTGACCAGAATTATTAACGGAGGCAATCATGCACAGCGAATGGCAACTACAAGAAGCAAAGGGCAACTTCAGCCAGCTCATCAAGCGGGCGGCGAGCGGCGAAGCCCAAACGGTTACAGTGCATGGCAAGCCAACAGCGGTAGTCGTTTCGGCAGAAGAGTATGCCCGGCTCACCCGCCACCGGACCAAGCTCTCCAGCGCGCTGCTGCGCCCCGACCTCGCAGCCGAAGACCTGGACATTTCCCGCAGTCGCGACACCGGGCGCGACATCGAGCTATGAGCTGGCTGCTCGATACCTGCGTAATTTCCGAATACGCCAAGAAAGCCCCAGCGGCTGAAGTGATCTCCTGGCTCGACGAACAGGACGAAGCCAGCCTGTTCATCAGCGTCATCACCCTGGGCGAGCTTGAAAAAGGCATTCTCAAGCTGCGCAAAGCCGATCCGCACCGCAGCCAGAAACTCACTGCCTGGCTGGGCACGGTGGAACAGCGCTTCGCCGGACGCATCCTGCCGCTCGATGCCGCAGCGCTTCACGTCTGGGCGCAAATCGCAGCCGGCGCGGAATTGGCCGGGCAACCCATGCCGGTGATGGACGGCTTGCTGATGGCCACCGCCCAATGCCACGGCCTCACCGTGGTCACCCGCAACGTGCAGGATTTCGCGCTGTATCCGCAAATCTTTAATCCTTGGGCGCTGTAAGTCTGCCTTACGCTCCTTCCCAAGCTCCAAGTAACTCGTCATACCCGCCGGGAAGCGGGTATCCAGTGCCATGGATGGCAAGCTGTATACGTCCATGTATCCTGGATCCCGGCAATCCCTGCCGGGATGACGGTGTCTCGCAAACATTTGTGTATAACGATGAGAGCTGGAGCTTGGGAAACAGGATGTAGGCCGGAATAAGACCATCCAAGCGCGTAGCGCGAGGTGGCGTTTCCGGCGAATTTGGGGATGTCTGCCGGAAACGCCAGTTCTCGCTACCGCTCGAACCGGCTTATTCCGGCCTACTTCTATTTTGTTAGCACTCATGGGTTGATTCTTTCATGCCGGGCGGAAACTGGATGTCGAGGTTTTCGACTGAGAGTTTGCCGGAGATGAGGCGAGGAAGTAATAGATCACGAGTCGCGATTAGCTTGGTATTCTGTCGCTGATACATCTCAATAGCTTTGAAGATTGGGGACTCAAGCTCATCGAATTTTTCTACTAACTTTTCGGGTGGAGTAAGAATTTCAATCTTTTTGAAAGTACCTTTCGTCAATTCGGCAAACGTTGCACCGCCAGACAGCAGTTCAAAATACGGCTTCGCCAGCTTTATCCAGTGATACAGATACGACAAAGGATACTGTGCATTCGGAACACAAGTAATGAACCCTTGGTTCGTGCATGCGGGTGCTAGATTGATTCCAACCGCACCGATGGTGGCTCGACTCGTTAGCATCACCGAATACGCCGGAAACATCTTGGCTGAACTGTTATTGAAACCTTCCTCGGTGCATTGCCCACCAGACCGTTCCAGAAAAATGCCATTCGCGCCTGTAATGTCTGAAGGTGTAAACCAATTCACGTCCCCGCCATCCCAATAACGGCTAACTTCCTTTGTCGGGGTGCCGCCGCCAGTAAAATCAAATGCTTTCTCCAATCTCACCAATTTCCAGCCATCCGGCACACCTTTGATGACCTTCACCTTATCATGACCGGGGAAGCGCAGGCGAACGAACCATTCGCGGTAGATTTCCTCGGCCATTTTTTCCAGCAGCGCGATGCGTCGCTGGTTGTTTTCGATACATTCATCGTAGGCAGAAAGGGTGGCCGCTATTTTTTTCTGCGTAGGCAAAAGCGGAACATCCAAAACCGTCTGCTTCTTGAAGGACGTGTATTGAAACCTAGATACGCCAGTGTGCTGGATATTAAAGACCGCCATATATCCAGCTGTATAGAGTGCTTGCAGGAGATAGTAGATAAACTCAGGGTTGTACTGCTTACGATCCAAACGCAGATGACGACAGAAACTTGCGCAGAGAATGGGGTGCTCCTGATGAAGTTGAAAGAACCCCGTCCTCAACAGAGCACTACGGCCAGTCGACTGTTTTGCTGTCCCTCCAGCCATCTCAAACAAAATGTCGCCACTCTCAAGTTTTTTCCTCGTTACCAAATGATCTGGTATCCAACGGAGAGGTAACTCGATATTCGAATCATTCATGTTCGCGAAATCAGTACCTCGTATAACTTCACACAGTTGATGACCAAATGCCTCCTGCCCTTGGCCCCACTCACCATCGCGGCTTTCAGCCAGCAAGTCAGAAAAGGAAACTTGATTCCAATCGTTCATGCTTCACCCGCAAGCCTAAACATGTTTTGAGCAATCGTGGACTCCAAGCTGTGCGCTACATCATTCAACTTAGTCAAATCGTCATTTAGAGCCAGTAGATCGTCGACGAACTCCTCTTCTGTCTTGCCGTCCTCTTCGATCAACACACCGACGTAACGCCCCGGATTCAGCGAATAGTCCTGCTCTTGCACATCCGCAGGGCTGGCGAGTTTGCACAAGCCAGTGACATCTTCATATTCCGCCTTGGGGAAACGTTCCTGTAACCAATGGATGTGCTGGTAGAAAATTTCTGCGTTCTTCACTTCCTTGTGCAATTCCTCCAACGCAGTTTTCAGTGCCTTGGTCTTGCGGTCGGTCGTGCCGCGTTTACCTTCGGCCAGCGCTTGTTCAGCCGCTTGTTTTTCATGCTGGCGCACGACCTTGTCCAAATGCTTCAAACCTTCATGCAACGCGGCAAAGAAAGGATCGAACGCCTCGCGCAATTGCTGCTGCGCCTTATTCTTCTTGTCCACCGCCGTTTCATCCGCGTGTTTTTCCTGATATTGCGTGTAGCGGGTTTTTAGTTTGGTTAACCCCGCCCATTGCTGCACCAGTTCGCTCACGGCCTGTTTGCCGTCTGCGTCGTCCAACACTTCGAGCAGCTGCGCGGAGACGGGTTCGACGTTGGTTTTGTTCTCGACCAGGCGCTGCATGCCTGCCGCGAAGTAGCGGTCTATGAGCTGGACGAATTTCTCGCGCCGCCCCTTGTGCAACTGGCTGATGATGGCAATGTTCCGGATATGTTCTTCGCTGAATTCGCGGTGGGCGCGGTCTATCTGGGTGAAGATATTGCGCGCGTCGATGAACAGGATTTTGTCGTCGGTCTTGGCCTTGTCGAAGAACCACAGCGTGGCCGGCAACGTGACGGTGTAGAACATGTTCGAAGGCAGCGTCAGCATGGCGTAGATCAGGTTCTGTTCGATCAACGTCTGGCGGATGTCGGCCTCGGAGTGGCGCGCGTCGGATGCGGAATTCGCCATGACCAGCGCGGCGCGGCCTTGCGCTTTGAGCGAAGTGGCGAACAGGTTGATCCACAGGTAGTTGCCGTTGGGCACGGTTTCCTTGCCTTCGTCGGCTTTCTTCACTTTCGACTTATTGCGCGGGATGCCGTAGGTGTTGAAGCGCTTGTCTTTCTCCACACTGGACAGGCTTACGTCGTCCACATTGAACGGGGGATTGGCGAGCACGTAATCGAACGCGCCGAAACTCTGGTAAGGGTCTTCGTAGTAGGTGTTGGCCTGCTTGATTTCGCCGCGCAGGCCGTTGACCGCGAGGTTCATCTTGGCGAGGTTGACGGTATCGCGCGTTTTTTCCTGGCCGCAGACATACACGCCGCTTTCCGAACCTTTCAGCTCTTTGCGGTGTTCCGCGATGAACTGGGCGGACTGCACAAACATGCCGCCGGAGCCGCAAGCGGGATCGAAGACTTTGCCGCCGTGCGGTTCGATGATCTCGACCATCAGGCGCACCACGGAACGCGGCGTGAAAAACTCGCCGCCTTTCTGGCCTTCGCTACGCGCGAATTCGGACAGGAAGTATTCGTAAATCTGCCCGAACAAATCGCCGGTGGCATCGGCGGGTATGTCGGCGAAGGTGCGCAGCAGCGCTTGCGGCAGGGTCTTGTCGGTGCGGGTCAACGCGGCATATTCGTCCTTGGGCAGCACGCCTTCGAGTTCGGGCTTGTATTCCTCGATGAGCTTCATCGCATTCTTGAGCGCCTTGGCGATGTCTTTTTCTTCCGGGAGGTTCAGCAGGTAGTCGTAGCGCGCGTGGTCGGGGAGATAGAAGCCGCATTTTTCGATGGCGATTTCCGAAACCGCTTTTTCGCGGCGGGAGCCTTTAAGTTCCTGGTATTCGGCGATAATTTCCGCCTCTTGACGGCGATAGTTATTGTCGGCAAACTTGAGAAAGATCAGCCCCAGCACCGGGGTCGAGTATTCGCTGGCTTTGAGGTCGGAGTTCGCGCGCAGCTTGTCCGCCGCGCTCCATAAATCGGCTTCAAGCTTTTTGAGTTGGTCTTTGTTCATGAATTCCGTATCTTTTATTTGTCCGGATCGAGCGATAAAACTGCTGTTGAATTATTTCAATAATCGATGCTTCATATAAAATAAGGGAAGACTCCCTTTTCCCTTATTTATCTATAGCATTAGTCCAGGTATCCTCTAAAACGGAATATCGTCGTCAAAATCGTCGTAATTAGATGGAGACGGAGATGGCGGCATCGAGCCCGAAGACGTCGGTGCATCCGATCTTGCTGCCGGAGCCGACGGCCGGCTCGAAGGCGCATAACCCGATTGCGGTTGATCGCCGCCAAAGCTGGCGGTGCCGCCGCTGCGGCTGTCTAACATATGCATTTCTTCGGCGACGATTTCGGTCGTATACCGATCTTGCCCATCCTGACCTTGCCATTTTTGGGTGCGGATGCGTCCTTCTATATAGCACTGGCTGCCTTTTTTCAGGTATTCGCCGGCAATTTCAGCCAGACGGCTAAAAAACACCACGCGGTGCCATTCGGTCTCCTCTTTGCGCTCATTCGTCTGTTTATCCCTCCATCTTCTGCTGGTGGCCAAGCGAATCGTCGTGACCTGGCCGCCGCTCGGCAGGAAGCGAACTTCCGGGTCGACGCCCAGTCTGCCGATTAAAATAACTTTATTAAGCATCTTTTACTCCCAATGAATTTTCTCAATATGCAGGATCACTGCACTGAGGTAGCGCGAATTTTGATAAAATAGCAGTATATCAAATCGCGGGCGCTTGCCCCACTCATCATTACCCCACTCTTTTATCTTTGCCATAAGATGCCTGATAGCCTTACCTTTCCGCGCGACTACGCGCATGATTCATTAAAAGTTCCGCCCAGTTCGATCCAGGCCGAGCAATCGGTGCTGGGCGGGCTGATGCTGGACAATCAAACCTGGGACTCGGTCGCGGACAAAGTGTCGTCCGACGATTTTTACCGCAAGGATCATCGGCTGATTTTCAGAACGATCGAGAATCTGGCCGAAAAGCAGATTCCTTTCGATGTGGTCACCATTTCCGAAGCCCTGGACACGATCGGCGAACTCGACAATGCCGGCGGCCTGGCTTATTTGGGCATGCTCGCGAAGGACACGCCGAGCGCCGCGAATATCGTAAGTTATGCGAATATCGTGCGCGACCGCTCGATCTTGCGCCAGCTGATCCATGTCGGCACCGACATTTCCGATTCCTGCTTCAATACCGAAGGCCGCGACACCTCCGAACTGCTCGAAAACGCCGAGCGTGAAGTGTTCAAGATCGCCGAAAACCGGCAAAAAGGACAAAGCGGCTTCCAGCCGATCAAATCGCTGCTTTCGCGCGCGGTCGACCGGATCGAGGTGATGTTTGCCCAGGAAGGCTCGATCACCGGCGCGAGCACCGGCTTTACCGAACTCGACCGCCTGACCTCCGGCCTGCAACCGGCCGATTTGATCATCGTCGCGGGAAGGCCTTCGATGGGAAAAACCACGATCGCGATGAACATGGCCGAAAATGTCGCGATCAAGAGCCGCCAGCCGGTCGCGGTGTTCAGTATGGAAATGCCGGGCGATGCGCTGGCGATGCGGATGATGTCGTCATTGGGACGCATCGATCAGCATAAGGTGCGGACCGGTAAACTCGAAGACGACGACTGGCCGCGGCTAACTTCGGCGATGAGTTTGCTGGCCGAAACCAAGCTGTTCATCGATGACACCCCCGCGTTGACGCCGACCGAAGTGCGTTCAAGGGCGCGGCGACTGATGCGCGAGCACGGCCAACTGGGACTGATCGTGCTCGACTACCTGCAATTGATGCAGTCGCCGAGCAGCGGTGACAACCGGGTGCAGCAAATCTCGGATATTTCGCGCGGTCTGAAGGCGCTCGCAAAGGAACTGAATGTGCCGGTGATTGCGTTGTCGCAGTTGAACCGAAACCTCGAACAGCGGCCGAACAAACGCCCGCAAATGTCGGATCTGCGCGAATCTGGCGCGATCGAACAGGACGCCGACTTGATCCTGTTCGTTTACCGCGACGAAGTCTATAACGAAGACAGCCCGGACAAAGGCATCGCCGAATTGATCATCGGCAAACAGCGTAACGGTCCTTTGGGTACCGTGCGCCTGACCTTCCTCGGCCAATTTACCCGTTTTGAGAATTACGCAGGGACTCAGTATGACCAGGATTATTATGAATAGCGCGCCTCCCCGCCTGATGACTCTTCCGGCATGGAGAACTGATCGATGAACCCCGCCGCCTATGCCGTTCTGAATACCGAGGCAGTAAAACATAACATGTCCATCGTCAGGCGCCACGCGCCTGACGCGAAAATCATGGCGGTGATCAAGGCCAACGGCTATGGTCACGGCTTGCTGCGTATCGCCGCAGCGTTGACCGGCGTCGATGCGTTCGCGGTCGCCCGTGCCGATGAAGGCATCAGATTGCGTAAAGCCGGCTTCGCCCAACCGATCACGGTGCTGGAAGGCTTTAGGAACAGCGAAGAACTCGATGCGTTTTTGCAGCAGGGCCTCGATACCGTCGTGCACTCGTTTCAGCAACTCGAAATTCTCGAAACTCGTCCGGAATCGGCAAAACTCGGCGCCTGGCTCAAGATCGACACCGGCATGAACCGGCTCGGCTTTCGTCCCGCCGATGCCGCCGGCGCCTGTCAACGCCTGCGGCAATGCCGAATCATTGCAGGCCCGATCCGCTTCATGACGCATCTGGCCAATGCGGACGACAAGAACGATGGCAAGACCGTGCAGCAGATCGCCTTGTTCAACGACACGCTCGCAGGCCACGCCGGCGAACGCAGCATCGCAAACTCGGCCGGAGTGCTTGCCTGGCAAGAAGCCTTGTCCGACTGGGTGCGGCCCGGCGTGATGATCTACGGCATCTCGCCATTTCCGGAACTGACCGGCAAGGAGCTCGGCTTGCACCCTGTCATGGGCCTTTACTCGCAGCTGATCGCGGTCAAGCCGGTATACAAGGGTGAAACGGTCGGTTACAGCGGCACCTGGCGCTGCGCCGAATCGACGCTGCTCGGCGTGATCGCGATCGGTTACGGCGATGGTTATCCGCGCTATGCGAGAGCCGGCACGCCGGTGCTGGTGAACGGCCGCCGCGTGCCGCTGATCGGCCGTGTGTCGATGGACATGATCACAGTCGACTTGGCTTCGGAACCGGGCGCAAAACCCGGCGATCCGGTCACCTTATGGAACGACGATCTGCCGGTCGAGGAAATCGCGCAATGCGCGGACACGATACCTTATACGCTGGTATGCGGAATCACCCAACGGGTACAAATCATCGAACGAGAAAACTGATGTCCCATTCAACACGGCACCCCGAATTCCCTTTAAGCGAAGAGCTGATTTATTTTAACCACGCCGCGGTCGGGCCATGGCCTGACAGAACGCGCCGAGCGGTGGTCGAATTTGCCGAGCAAAACTGCCGTTTCGGCGCGGCGTTTTATCCCGACTGGCTCAAAAAGGAATCGCTGCTGCGCGAACAGTTGCAAGCGTTAATCAATGCGCCGAGTTCCACCGACATCGCGCTGGTCAAAAATACCTCGGAAGCGCTTTCATTCGTCGCCTATGGCCTGGACTGGCAATCCGGCGACAATATTGTGACCAGCGACGAGGAATTTCCGTCGAACCGGCTGCCCTGGGAGTCTCTCGCCGCCAAGGGCGTCGAACTGCGCCAAGCCGGCCTGTATTCTGCCGAGTCGCCGGAAGATGCCTTGTTTGCCCTGGTCGACCGAAACACACGTCTGTTGACGGTCAGCTCGGTCCAGTTCGCGACCGGCCTCAGGCTCGATGTCGAAAAAATCGGTGCATTCTGCAAGCAGCGCGACATCCTGTTCTGCATCGATGCGATTCAAAGTATCGGCGCAGTACGTTTCGACGTCCAGGCCTGCCAGGCCGATTTTGTGATGGCCGACGGCCATAAATGGCTATTCGGACCGGAAGGCCTCGGCGTATTCTATACGACGCCGGAAGCCCGGAACAGGCTCAAGCTGACGCAGTTCGGCTGGCACATGATGAAGGATACGCACAACTACGAGAACCATCCCTGGGAAATGCATCCGACCGCCCGCCGCTTCGAATGCGGCAGCCCGAACATGCTCGGCATTCAGGGGCTATCGGCCAGCGTGTCTCTGCTGCTCGAAACCGGCATGGAAACAATCGAATCCTTGTTGAGCGAAAGAGTGGATTATCTCCGGGAGCGCATCGAACGGCATGCCGAACTGGAACTGCTTTCCCCTACCCCATCGGCGCTGAAGTCCGGCATCGTAGTGTTCAAACATAACACGGTTCCAAACCAAGTGCTTTATCCGTATCTGATGCAACACAAGGTGATCTGCGCGTTGCGCGGCGCCGGCATCCGTTTTTCGCCGCATTTTTATAACGGCCTGGAGCAAATCGACCAGGCGCTCGCGATTATCGACCGCTATCCGGATTGAGCCGCTTTACCACCCGTTCCGCGCCCAGCCAGCCATTTGGATGATATTTTTCAACAACTAACTTATCGCGTTATCCACTGATGTTTAGAAGAGCGCGCTTCAGCATTGCTGCTGCGCAATGCCCAGGCTCCATCGGATAAACTCCCTTCCGCCTCGCAATAACGATAATGCAATAACAATTTTTTTGTATAATCGCCAACTTTACCGGCAATCTTCTTGCAATGCGGACTTCCTTCAAAACCATCGGCATCATCGGCAAACCCAGCGACCCCAGCATTGCCGAGACCTTGTCGCTGATTTACGATTATTTGCGCCAGGCAGGTTATCGCGTGATCATTGCCTCGGACAGCGCCGAATGCCTCCGCGATAAAAAAGCCGTCTCGGTCGAGACGGATATGCTTGGCCAGCATTGCGACCTGGTCATTGCGGTCGGCGGCGACGGCACCTTCCTGGCCGCCGCGCGCGCTATCGTCAATTACGGTATTCCGCTGATCGGCGTGAATCTCGGCCGGGTGGGTTTTCTGGTCGATATTTCGCCGGACGAATTGCCGGGCCGTCTCGAAGCGACCCTGCAAGGCCATTACAAAGAGGAAGAACGCTATTTCCTGCGCGCGAAGATCATCCGCGACGGCCGGGTCATCCACGAAGAGATCGCGTTGAACGAAGTCGCGGTGCACCGCTGGATCACGCCGAGCATGATCGAAATAGTGACCCAAATCGACGGCGTGTTCCTGAACTCGCAGCGCTCTGACGGTCTGATCGTTTCGACCCCGACCGGCTCGACCGCTTACGCCCTGTCCGCGGGCGGGCCGATTTTGTCGCCGTCGTTAAATGCGTTGGTGCTGGTGCCGCTGAATCCGCACACGATGTCGAACCGGCCCATCGTGATCGAAGGCGGCGCCGAAATCGAACTGAGCTTCTGCCAGACCAAACAGATACAGGCCCTGGTCACCTGCGATCATTTGCAAATTCCCGACGTGCTGATCAGCGATAGGATTCTGATCAAAAAAGATCCGAAACCGATTAAAATTCTGCACCCGGAAGATCATGATTTTTTCCAGGTCCTCCGCAAAAAACTGAACTGGAGCAACGGATGAGAACATCATGCTGTTGAATTTGACCATTATCGATCTGGCCGTCGTCAAAACGCTCGATCTCGAGCTCGAAAAAGGCATGTCGGTGTTGACCGGCGAGACCGGGGCCGGTAAGTCGATCCTGTTGACCGCGCTCGGACTCGCGCTCGGCGACCGCGCCGATTCCGGCTACGTGCGCCCGGATGCGAAACGCGCCGAGATCAACCTTGAATTCGATCTCGCCGATGCGCCTCTCGCGCGCGGCTGGCTGGCCGAGAATGACCTCGATGACGGTGAGCATTGCCTGATCCGCCGTGTCGTGAATGAAGACGGCCGTTCGAAGGCTTATATCAATAATCGCCCGGTCACCCTGCAATCGCTTCAGGAACTCAGCGAGAAACTGGTCGAAATTCACGGTCAGCACGCGCATCTGACGCTGCTCGGCGCGGATGAACAACGCCGTCTGCTCGATGCATTCGCGAAGAACCAGCCTCTGCTCGACAAGCTGAATGCCTGCTACCGCCAATGGCATCAGGCGCACCGGGAGCTGGCCGCGCTGAAAAAAGCCAGCCTCGATCATAGCGAGCGCGAGGAATTGCTGCGCTATCAACTGGACGAATTGACTCAGCTCGATCTGGCGCATTTCGATTATCAAGCCTTGTCCGACGAACACAGCAAGCTGGCCAATCTCGGCCAGATTCTGAGCGCCGGCCAGCGGCAAATCGATGTGCTGTATGAAAACGACCAGGTGTCGGTGATCCGGATGCTCGGCCACTGCGTGAACGAACTGAACCATCTGGCCCGCTTCGCGCCGGAACTTAACAACGTATGCTCGTTGCTATCGGAAGCGCAGATTCAGATCGAGGAAGCCTCATTGGAACTGCGCCGTTTCCTCGAATCACAGGAAGCCGATCCGAAACGGCTGGAAGACCTCGACAACCAGATCGGTGTGATCCAGAGCCTGAGCCGAAAACATCATGTCGCGCCCGAAGATTTGCCGGAACTGGCGCGAAAACTCGCGCACGAACTCGACAATTTGACGCACAGCGAAGAGCGAATCGGCGCGCTCGAAGCGGACGTTGCGAAAACTCTCGATCAATACCGGCAACTGGCCGCCGAATTGACCGCACAGCGCCAACAGGCCGCCGCCCGGCTTGGCCAGCAGATTTCGGCGATGATCAAGGAACTCGGCATGCCACAAGGCGAATTCCGGGTCGAACTGAGCGAACTGGACGGCAACGAACCGAAAACCAACGGCCTAGACAAGATCGAGTTTCTGGTCAGCGCAAATCCCGGCATGCCGCCGAAGCCGCTGGCGAAGGTCGCTTCCGGCGGCGAGCTCGCGCGGATCAGCCTTGCGATCCAGGTCACCACGTCGAGTGACAAGACGACGCCGACGATGATCTTCGATGAGGTCGATTCCGGCATCGGCGGCGGCATTGCCGAAATCGTCGGCCAGAAGCTCAGAAGCCTGAGCCAAAACCGCCAGGTCATGTGCGTGACGCATCTGCCGCAAGTCGCCGCGCAGGCGCATCATCATCTGTTCGTCGAGAAAAACCAAGAGACCGACATCACCTCGTCGAGTGTGCGCGTGCTAGACCACGAGGAGCGCGTGTTCGAAGTCGGCCGCATGCTCGGCGGCGTCAACCTAACCGAAAACACTCTGGCGCACGCCAGGGAAATGCTAACCTTAGGAAACACACATCCATGATCCGATTTCCAGCCGAATGGGAACCCCAATCCGCCGTCTTGATCGCCTGGCCGCACGAAACCGGCGACTTCATCCATCTCGACGAAGTCGAGACCTCCTATCGTTTTATCGCCGAAACGATCAGCCGCTATGAACGTCTGTTCATCGTCTGCCGCGACGAAGCGCACGAAAGCAGCATACGCGGCCTGATCGACCACAGTCGCAATATCGTTTTCATCCATGCGAAGGTCAACGATATCTGGGTCCGCGATACGGTGTTTCTGACCGTCGAGGAAGACGGCTTGCCCGTGCTGCTGAACCTGCGTTTCAACGGCTGGGGCGGAAAATACGCGTATGAGCACGACAATGCGCTGAATCAGAACCTGCTGGCCGCCGCCTTGTTCCATGGGGCGAAAACCCGCGACGTCGATTTCATCCTCGAAGGCGGCAGCGTCGAAAGCGATGGTAAAGACACGATCATGACGACTCGTCAATGCCTGTTGAACCCGAACCGGAACAAAGGCCTGACGAAACATGAGATCGAACGCCAGCTTGGCCTGAGCTTCGGCGCCACCCGCGTATTCTGGATCGATCAGCCGAATCTGCCCGGCGACGATACCGACGCGCATATCGACACGCTGGCGCGCTTCTGCAACGTCCATACCATCGCCTATACCGCCACGAACGATGAAAGCAATCCGTTGCACGACAGCCTGAAGAACATGGAGAACCAGCTTCAGGCGTTGCGGACACGCTCGAACAAACCCTACCACCTGGTGCCGTTGCCGCTGCCGCAAGCGATCTTCGACGAGGAAGGGCGCCAGTTGCCTGCTAACTATTCGAACTTCCTGATCATCAATCAGGCGGTGATGGTGCCGGTCTATGACGACCCGATGGATACCGTGGCGCTGGAAAGACTGGCCGGCTGTTTTCCCGAGCACAAGATCATCCCGACCCCGTGCCGCCCTCTGGTGCATCAGTACGGCAGTCTGCATTGCATGACGATGCAGTTTCCGGCCGGTGTATTTAACTAAGCATTGACCCTTCAATACCGATAGGGCGGCACACAACAAATCGGTTTGCCGCTCTATCTTTTTGCAAGAGTATCATGAAATTGCTGGCCTCTACCCTGATCCTGATCGCTTTCCTCGGATTTCTGGCTTACACCAATCCGAAAATGGACAGCTACGACCGCTTCATCAATCAACGCATTCTAGAAAAAACCCAGAAAGCCAAAGATCCGCTCCAAGGCATGATCGGCTCTGTACTGGGCGGATTTGCGTCCAGGCTGATGGTCCAGCAAACGGAGAGGAAGGATTATATTATTTTCAGCACCTACGATACGCCGATCGGCAATCAACATATCCGTGCGATCGGCATTCTGAATCATTTTTACCTGACCGAAGATCAAGTTTTCGAAAATCAAGTATCCCAGTCGCCTTAAAATGAACCAACTGCTGCCGCGCTAAGTCATAAAACGGTGGTTAATATGAAGTTGAGTTTTCTCGTTGGTAAACCTCATTTGAGCGGTTTGCGAAAGCAAAAAGTTTCCATCTTAAGAAGGGGGCCATGAATAAACATTTGCAATTGGTCAGAGAATTCCGGGAAAAACTTGATTATCCGGCAGCAAGCGGTCATGTCTCCGACATGCATATCGTCCTGCGGCAGGCATGGCTGATGGACGCTGGCAAGCAGGCTCTCCTGGCGATCAAACAGGGAGACATGGCCAAGATTCTGACGCGGCTGACCGCGTTGGTTTATCTTGCCTTGAACGCAATCGCGGAGCAAGGCTGCGAGTCCGAGGTGGACAAGCAGCCGGTATTCTGGCGGCATGACGGCACGGTGTTGTCTTTAATGCGGCTGATTAGCGAACGAATCAATGCCTGCTCGTCAGGACGCTGCAAAGATTATTCGGAGCTTTATTGCGTCACTGCGCAAATAACCAGCAGTTTTTTGAATGCGGATTTTGACAAGGCATTCAGCGCATTTCATCAACACCAACTGGAAACGGGAACGGCTTACGGGCTGGAAGTCGAAAATCAGGGCGAAGTTGACTGGAGAAAGCTGCCTGATTTAAGCGATTGTCTTTACGAATGACGTTCTTGATTCTACTTTGTTAGTACGATAGTCATCGTTAATCATGTTGAAATTTGAGAGCTGCCCCCGCCAACCCCGGCAATAGAAAAGCACGTGCCTACCTGGACGATAAAAAAGGACCAGGATATCGCCATCCCAGGCACAAAACTATCCATGGCCAATCTTTTGTCTCCACGCTGCGATTTTGATTTTTTTCAATGTTTCTTCAGAGTTGAAATCGTAGAAGAGTAAGTTCTGCATGGGCACGAAGCGCGTATGCTCACACAGTTATACATTTTTAGGCCATCTATTACGATAGCATATTGTGCCATTGTTCAAAGCCAACAGTCGTTGCAATAGGGTTTACGCCAACCGCACTTAATCAACCCCTCTTTATCGTGTTGGCGAAACAGCCCATCCCATGGGCCTCATTCAAACTCAAGCCCCGCTTTTTTCCAGGCCTTGGCGCCACCTTCCAGATTAATCAAGTTACGGTAGCCCAACTCATAAAGAGACTTTGCCGCCGCATTGCCCATTGGTCCGCCTTCGCAATAGAGATAAATCGCCGTATTTTTATCCTTGGGCAGTTTGTCCCGGTATTTCGCGACTTCGTTGTAAGGGATAAACAGATCGGTGCCCTTGATATGGCGCTGCTGGGGCGTGTGCACGTCAACCAGGAATATATCCTCATTTTGCATGATTCGGCTTAATTCGGTCGCGGTGATCATTTTCAAATAGTCCGGCTTTTGAAACATGCAGCCGGTAACGAATATCATCAATGCGATAACGGCAGAGGATTTTTTCATTGCTTTTGTTTTGAAGTACATAAGATCAATTAGCCCATTGATAAAAAGAGTACCCGGAGGGCGGACACGGCGCCTAGCCATGCACCGGCAATGCCATATTCTACCGAAATTCACTTGCAGCCTGGATGGGCAATCAGCAGTTCGATAGATATTGGCATGTGCGTTTCGACATAATACCGCAAATCAAATCGGCTGCCTTGATTATTCGGGCAGTTACCGCCCTTTATTTAGCCTCCTAAAAGTGGTCCACTAATCAACCCCCGGCTTAGGCCGGGGTTGATTTACTAACTGAAAGTCCGGATACGCGTCGGCTAAACTACGCGTCTTAATCGGGTTCCATCTTTTTATCCGCCTCATAATCTCGCTTGGCACCAAATTCGGCGGCGCACTCACCAAAATATGCACTTGGTCTTTGTTCTCCACGCCTCGGATAATCCGAATATCAAAGGCTGCGCACGCTTGACGAACGATCTCTCACGCGTTCCGCAACCTCGCCCTTCAGAACCTGATAGCGATATTTTGTAACCCAGACAAAGTGATATTCAATTTGGAAAACCGTATGGCTCCCGTATCTATAATCCATCGCATACCTCCATGTGCTCTATTTTCGCAGCTAAAGCTCACCGGCTAAAGCCGGTGGTTTAAAGGCAAGGGATGTGCTTTTATCAAATTGTTTCGAATAGCTTTGTTGACAACAAACGGCCGTGCTGCTAACTTGATCCGTTGGCACTCGCGCCGACAGAGTGCTAAAAAACGATTTCTGTTAGAGGTTAGTGTGACTCATCCGCATCCATTAAATGAACGCTCGTTGCAATTATTGAAGACGTTGATCGAACGTTATATCAGTGACGGGCAACCGGTCGGGTCGCGCGCGTTGTCGAAAGACTCCGATTTAAAATTGAGCCCCGCCACGATTCGCAACGTAATGTCCGATCTTGAGGACTTGGGGTTGATTCATTCACCGCATACGTCTGCGGGCAGAGTGCCCACAGTCAGCGGCTACCGGTTGTTTGTCGATAGTCTATTGACCGTCAAGCCGCTCGAACTTCGCGAGATGAGCCGGCTGCAGGAAAGCTTGTCTGCGATCGACAATCAGAGCAAGGCGCTCGGCGTGGCTTCGCGCTTGCTTTCCGAGTTGACCCAGATGGCAGGCGTCGTGACCTTGCCAAAGCGCGAATTGTTGTGTCTGCGCCATGTCGAGTTTTTGCCGTTATCGCATTCGCGCGTACTGGTCATCTTCGTGACCAATGAGCAAGAAGTACATAACAAGATCATTCATACCTCGCGCTTGTTCAGCCCTGCCGAATTGCAACAGGCGGCTAATTATCTGAATTCGATCTATTCGGGGCGCAGCCTGGCGGCGGTGCGCGACGCGGTGCTGCAAGAGTTGCAGGATGACCGCGAAGAAATGAATCAATTGATGCTCGATGCGATCAAGATGGCGCAGTTGGCATTCGAGCCTGACGATAACAAGGAAGATTTCGTACTGAGCGGCGAAACCAATCTGATGGGTTTTTCCGAATTGTCCGACCGCGATCGGCTCCGTACCCTGTTTGAAGCGTTTAGCCAGAAACAGAGCGTGATCCATCTGCTCGATCAATGCATGAAGGCCGACGGCGTGCAGATTTTTATCGGCGAGGAGTCCGGCTATCAGGCGTTCGATCATTGCAGCCTGGTCACCTCGTCCTATTCGGTCAGCGACGAAGTGGTCGGCGTGCTTGGCGTGATCGGCCCGACGCGGATGGCTTATGAAAAAATCATTCCGTATGTCGATGTGACCGCAAAATTATTGAGTGCCGCCTTGAATCCGAAATCCGCATCCCCATCATAACGTTCAGACGATTTTGGGCGCGCTCTCATGCGCATGACTAACTTTTTGCAGGAAAATTTTGAATGAGCAACGATCAGGAAAACACCAAAGCCCAGGTAAACGCCGAAATTCAGGCACCCGTTGAACCGGTACAAGAAACCGAAGCGCCGGCAACCGAATTGGCTGAACAGGAACCGACAGTAGAAGAATTGCAGGCCAAACTGGCCGAGGCCGAACAGAAAGCGCAGGAAAACTGGGACAAGGCGGTCAGAACGGTCGCCGAAATGGATAATCTGCGTAAAAGAACGCAGCGGGATCTCGAAAGCGCGCACAAATTTGCGCTGGAGAACTTCGCGAAAGCCTTGTTGCCGGTGCTGGATAGCCTCGTTCTCGGCCTTCAGGCCGCGACCGGAGACAGCCCGGAAGTACAAAAATTCCGCGAAGGCAGCGAACTGACCTTGAAGCAATTCGAAGCGGCATTCGACAAATTCCACATCGAAGCGATCGACCCGCTCGGCCAGCCTTTCAACGCCGAACAGCATCAGGCGATGATGGTGCAGGAAATCGAAGGCGCCGCGCCGAATTCGGTCGTCAATGTCTTCCAAAAAGGCTATAGCTTGAACGGACGCCTGCTGCGGCCGGCAATGGTGGTGGTCGCGAAAGCGCCGCAAAAACCGGAAACAATGCCCCCGATTATCGACGAACAGGCTTGAACTCGCACAAACAGCCCCCATATACAAAAACAAATTCAACCCTAATAAACAAATTCAAGTCTGGAGCATTCAATGGCTAAAATTATCGGCATAGATTTAGGCACGACCAACTCTTGCGTCGCGGTCCTCGAAAACGGCGTCGCGAAAGTGATAGAAAACAGCGAAGGCGCGCGCACCACGCCGTCGATCATCGCTTTCACCAGTGACGACGAAGTACTGGTCGGCCAATCGGCCAAACGGCAAGCGGTCACCAATCCGAAGAACACCCTGTTCGCGATCAAACGTCTGATCGGACGCCGCTTCAAGGACGATGTCGTACAAAAAGACATCAAGATGGTGCCGTATAAGATCGCCGAAGCCGAAAACGGCGACGCCTGGGTCGAAGTGCACGGCAAGAAAATGGCGGCGCCGGAAATCTCCGCCCGCGTGTTGATGAAGCTGAAAAAAGACGCCGAAGCCTATTTGGGCGAAGAAGTCAAAGAAGCGGTGATCACCGTGCCGGCATATTTCAACGACTCACAACGTCAGGCGACCAAGGACGCCGGCCGTATCGCGGGCCTCGAAGTCAAGCGGATCATCAACGAGCCGACCGCATCGGCGCTGGCTTTCGGCATGGACAAGCCGAAAGGCGACACCAAGATCGCGGTCTATGACCTCGGCGGCGGTACCTTCGATATCTCGATCATCGAAATCGCCGAAATCGAAGGCGAGCACCAGTTCGAAGTGTTGTCGACCAACGGCGACACCTTCCTCGGCGGTGAAGACTTCGACGCGCGCATCATCGAATATCTGGCGTCCGAATTCAAGAAAGAAAGCGGCGTCGATGTGCACAATGATCCGCTAGCGCTGCAACGTCTGAAAGAAGCGGCCGAAAAAGCCAAGATCGAGCTGTCTTCAGCCCAGCAAACCGACGTGAACCTGCCGTACATTACGGCCGATGCGAGCGGTCCGAAACACTTGAACGTGAAACTGACCCGCGCGAAACTGGAGTCTCTGGTCGAGGAATTGATCAATCGTACCAAAGGCCCTTGCGAAGTCGCGCTGAAAGACGCCGGTTTGAAAGCCTCCGAAATCAATGATGTAATCCTGGTTGGCGGCCAAACCCGGATGCCGAAAGTTCAGGACATGGTCAAATCCATTTTCGGTAAGGAACCGCGCAAGGACGTGAACCCTGACGAAGCGGTGGCCTTGGGGGCAGCGATCCAGGCTGGCGTACTCGGCGGCGAAGTCAAGGACGTGCTATTGCTCGACGTGATTCCTTTGTCTCTGGGTATCGAAACCTTGGGCGGGGTAATGACTAAGCTGATCGAGAAAAACACCACGATTCCGACCAATGCGTCGCAGGTGTTCTCGACCGCCGACGACAATCAAACCGCGGTGACCGTGCATGTCTTGCAGGGCGAGCGGGAAGTGGCGTCCGCGAACAAATCGCTGGGCCGTTTCGACCTGAGCGATATTCCTCCAGCGCCGCGCGGTATTCCGCAAATCGAAGTGTCTTTCGACATCGATGCGAACGGTATCTTGAACGTGTCGGCAAAAGACAAAGCAACCGGCAAGAAGCAATCGATCGTGATCAAGGCTTCCAGCGGTCTGTCAGACACCGAAGTCGACCGCATGATCAAGGACGCCGAGGCGCATGCCGAGGAAGACCGCAAACTGACCGAACTGGTCAGCGCGCGCAACCATGCGGACGGTCTGATCCATGCAACCGAGAAATCGATCAAGGAACTGGGCGACCAGGTCGGCAGCGACGAAAAAGCCGCGATTGAAAAGGCGATCGAAGAACTGAAACAGGCTTGCAAAGGCGACAGCAAGTCCGAGATCGAAAGCAAAACGAATCATCTGACCGAACTGTCGGGCAAGATGGCGGAGCGCGTCTATGCGCAAAAATCGGCATCCGAAGGCGGCGAGCATGCGGGCGGGCATTCCGCTTCGGGTCATTCCGATGACGGCGTGGTCGATGCGGAGTTTGAAGAAGTCAAGGACGACAAGAAAGGCTAAAGCTTTGTAGGGTGGGCAATGCTTTTCTGCCCACCGATTTCATCTGCAAACGGTGGGCAAACGACGACTGCATGGGCGCAGGAGGTAGAGCAATGCAGGAGCAATTGCCGACGACTGCATGGACGCAGGAGATAGAGCAATGCAGGAATAATTGCCGATAACTGTTTACCCACCCTACATTTTACTTGCAGGAACAGGCATTTGCCTGCTCCTGCAATTTTGTTTAAAGCCACTCAATAACAACACATGGCAAAAGAAGATTATTACAAGCTTCTCGGTGTGGATAAAAACGCCAGCGATGAAGAAATCAAAAAAAGTTATCGCAAGATGGCGATGAAGTTTCATCCTGACCGTAACAAGGATAATCCCGAGCAGGCGGAAGCCAAATTCAAGCAGATCAAGGAAGCGTACGAAGTCTTGTCCGATGCGAAAAAACGCGCCGCTTATGATCAGTTCGGTCATGCCGGCGTCGATTCATCAATGGGCGGCGGCCGTTACGGCGGCTTCGGCGCTGACAGTTTCAGCGACGTCTTCGGCGACATGTTCGGCGATATTTTCGGCGGCGGCCGCCAGCGCGGCGGCGCGCAGCGCGGTTCCGACCTGCGCTACAATCTGGAGCTGACGCTCGAAGAGGCGGTGGCTGGCACCGAAGCGAAGATTCGAGTACAGGTATTGACGACCTGCGGCGAATGTTCCGGCAGCGGCGCGAAGAAAGGCACCTCGCCGGTGATCTGTTCGACCTGTCACGGTCACGGCCAGGTCCGAATGCAACAAGGCTTCTTTGCGGTGCAGCAAACCTGCCCAACCTGCCGCGGCACCGGCAAGCAAATCAAGGACCCGTGCGGCAAATGTTACGGACAAGGCCGCGTTCAGGATACCAAAACGTTGTCTGCCAAGATTCCGGCCGGCGTTGATACCGGCGACCGTATTCGTCTCTCGGGCGAAGGCGAAGCCGGCGAGTTGGGTGGACCGCCGGGCGATCTGTATGTGCAGATTCAAGTCAAGGATCATCCGATCTTTACGCGTGACGGAGCCAATTTGTATTGCGAAGTGCCGATCAGCTTCCCCACTGCCTGCATCGGCGGCGATCTGGAGGTGCCGACCCTGGACGGTAAGGTCAGTCTGAAAATCCCACCAGAAACTCAAACCGGAAAATTGTTCCGTTTGCGCGGCAAGGGCGTGAAACCGGTTCGCGGCGGCCCTGTCGGCGATTTATTGTGCCGGGTGCAGGTTGAAACGCCGGTGCACCTGACCAAGGAACAAAAAGATTTGATCGCGCAACTGAATGAATCGCTGATGGGCGGCGGCAAGCATCACAGTCCGCAGGAGCATTCGTTCATCGACGGCGTGAAAAGTTTTTTCGATAAATTGACAGGATGAGCACAATGCTTCGAATTGCAGTAGCGGGCGTCTCCGGCCGCATGGGTTCTTGTTTGGTCAGGGCGGCCGATGCGGCGGCCCATGCGGAGTTTACCGCCGCGGTGTCGCGCATCGGCAGTCTTGCGGTTGGCAAGGATGCGGGCGAATTGGCCGGGATGGGGCCTATCGGCGTGCATGTGGTCGACGATCTGTCAGCGGTGCTCGATCATTTTGATTTGCTGATCGATTTTACCCGTCCCGAGACCTCGATGACGCTGATAGAACAATGCCGTGCTGCCGGTAAAAAGGTCGTGATTGGCACGACCGGCTACACGCCGGAACAAAAACGGACAATCGAGCAAGCCGCCCGGAATATCGCGATCGTATTGTCGCCGAATATGAGCGTCGGCGTGAACCTGTCGTTGAAACTGCTCGAAATGACCGCCAGGGTGATGGGCGACGGCTGCGACATCGAAATCATCGAAGCACATCATCGCCACAAGGTCGATGCGCCGTCCGGCACGGCGCTCAGAATGGGCGAAGTGATCGCTGCGACGCTGGACCGCGACCTGAAAGACTGCGCGATCTACGGCCGCGAAGGCCACACCGGCGCGCGCGACCGCAAAACGATCGGTTTTTCGACGATTCGCGCGGGCGACATCGTCGGCGATCATACCGTGATGTTTGCGGACGATGGCGAACGCGTCGAAATCACGCACAAGGCGACCAGCCGGATGACCTTTGCGAACGGCGCGGTGCGCGCGGCATTATGGCTGAAGGACAAACCGAGCGGCCTATATGACATGCAGGACGTCTTGGGCTTGAAAGCGCTCGGCTGAAGCCGGAGCCGTCTTCCTCGTACGGACGACTGGGAACGCCGAGCCCCGGCTCGGCGTTCCCGGGCTACAGCATTCCGGCCGTGATAATGAAATCCTCGACGTCCTTCAATCCTTCGCTTTTTTTCAGATTGGTAAACACGAAGGGCCGTTCGCCACGCATTTTCTTCGCGTCGAGATCCATCACCTCCAGTGACGCGCCGACATGGGGCGCCAGGTCGGTTTTGTTGATCACCAGCAAGTCCGAGCGGGTGATGCCGGGACCGCCCTTGCGCGGGATTTTGTCGCCGGCTGACACGTCGATCACGTAAATCGTCAGATTCCGTCGTTTTGAAGTAAAACCAACCCGCAAATGATGGGGTGAAATAAAAGCCTCCGCATCATTTAATAAATCCGATCGTTATCACCTTCGTCCTTCCTTCACGTGAAGAGGGAAGGAAAAACGGCTTCCTACCTTACAAAAACCCTACTGTCGTAAATCCTTGACCACACGCACGACTTCGTGGTCACCGGGAATTTCTTCGATGCTAAAGCCGAGCTTAGTGACAAATGACAGCATCGGCTTGTTCACGGTCAACACTTCGCCTTCGATAAATGCAATGCCTTTGAACTTCGCTGTGCGCATCAAGGTTTTCATCAGACGAGTGCCGATGCCCTTACACTGGCAGTCATCGGACACAACCAAGGCAAATTCGACCGAACGGCCGTCCGGGTTCATGATGTAGCGGCCGACGCCGTATTCCTTCGGCGGGATTTCTTGCTCGGAGACCGCGATAAACGACATTTCGCGGTCATAATCGATCTGTGTGAAACGCACGATCATTTCCGGCGTCAGTTCCTGCAGCGCCTGCATGAAACGAAAATATTTGCTGCGTTCGGAGAGGCGGTGCACGAAATCTTTTTCCAGATCGCCATCTTCCGGACGAATCGGTCGAATCGTAATGTTGATGCCGTTTGCCAGTTGATAATGCTCGGTCAATTCATGCGGATAAGGATGAATCGCCATGTGTGCGTACGGCATCAGTTCGTGCGATAGCTGCGTCTTGATCCTGGCGTCGACCGCCATCACGCCGTTTTCGTCGACAATCAACGGATTTATGTCGAGTTCGAGGATTTCCGGCAGTTCGCTGACCATCACCGAAACATTCAGCAAGACGTCAATCAGGGCTTTGCTATGGGCCGGAGGCAATTGCCGAAATGCGGCCAGATATTTCGCGGCCTTCGTTTTCGCAATGATTTGACCGGCCATATAGGCATTCAACGGCGGCAGCGCGACCGACCTATCCTGTAAAATTTCGACCAGGGTGCCGCCAAGACCAAAGCTGATCGCCGGACCAAACACAGGATCACGAATCACGCCGATCATCAACTCGCGCCCGCTCTGCGACCCGACCATCGGTTCGATCGTCATCACGATTTGGCTGACTTCCGGATGCGTCTGTCGAATCGCCGCTTCCATTTCGGCAAAAATACGTGACACTTCGTGCACACTGCGAATGTTCAGCCTGACGCCGCCGATGTCGGTTTTGTGGCTGAACTCGGCCATGTTCACCTTCAATACCACAGGGAAGCCCATCGACTCGGCCACGATCATCGCGTCCTTCGCATCCGTAACCTTGATCGTTTGCGTGACCGGGATGTGAAACGCGGCCAGAATAGATTTCGATTCCTGCGTGGTCAGCACCTGCCGTCCTTCGGACAAAATGCGCTCGATAATCAGCCGCGCGCCGTCCACATCCGGAGCGCGCAGTTCTTCGGTAATGGAAGGTATCTGTTTGAGCAAAATCTGATTGTCGTGATATTTCGCGAGAAACGAAAAGGCATCGACCGCGACTTCGGGCGTGTCGAAATGCGCGACCCGGCTGTTTTCAAACAGCGCCCGGCCCTCCTTGACCTTGGCGCCGCCGGTCCAGGAGGCGAGCACCAGCTTGCTGCAGGTTTCGGCCGCCTCGATCACGCAATGCGCGATTTGCGTCGGATGAGTCATCGCTTGCGGCGTCAGTATCACCAGCACGCCATCGACATTCGGATCGTGCAAACAGGCTTCGAGCGCTTTCTGATAGCGCTCGGCGGTCGCATCGCCGAGAATGTCGATCGGATTGCCGTGCGACCAGTGCGCCGGCAATACCTGGTTCAAGGCATCGATGCTTTGCTGACTGAGTTCGGCCATTTTTACGCCGACATCTCCGGCACGGTCGGTGCTCATGACGCCAGGCCCGCCGGCATTGGTGATGATCGCCAACCGCGCCTGCTTGACCAGATAATTGTTAACCAGGATGCGCGCGGCCGAGAACAGTTCCGCGATACTGTAAACCCTGACCACGCCAGCCCGCTCGATCGCCGCATCGAACACATCGTCGCCGCCGACCAGCGCGCCGGTATGCGACATCGCGGCCTTGCAACCCGCCTCATGGCGGCCGGATTTGATCAGAATCACCGGCTTCAGCCGTGCCGCGACTTTGAGTCCGCTCAAAAATCGGCGCGCATCCCTGACACCTTCGACATACATCAAGATACCGGTCGTTTTGCTATCCAACGCCAGATAATCCAGCACTTCGCCGAAATCGATGTCGGCCGCGCCGCCCATCGACACGACCGTCGAAAAGCCGATGTCGTTGGCTTGCGCCCAATCCAGAATCGCGGTGCAGACCGCCCCCGATTGCGACAGCAGCGCCAGATTGCCGTCCTTGACCGGGCCATCGCCGAAGGTCGCATTCAGATGGACGCTCGGGCGGATTACCCCAAGGCAATTCGGGCCGATGATGCGAATGCCGTAGCGATGTGCAATATCCAGAATCTCATCCTGCAGGCGTTTTCCTTCCGCGCCCAGCTCGCCGAAGCCGGCGCTGATGATGATCACACAATTGATGCCTTTGTCTCCGCATTGCCGCATGATGTCGGGTACGGTAGCTGCTGGTGTCGCGATCACGACCAGATCGAGTTCTTCAGGAATCGAATTAATGTCGCGGTAAACTTTGCAACCGAGTAAAGTTTCGTGTTTCAGATTGACGGGATAAATGCCGCCTTTGAACCCGGCTTCCTGCATATTCAGCAATAGCCGGTGTCCTACACTGTCAGGGCGTTCCGATGCGCCGACGATGGCGATTGATCGGGGTGAGAAAAAACGGCTGAGATAATGAGGGCCCATAATGCTCCGGCGGTGAATAATCCTGTAGTCGGAAAAATTTTAGCATTTTGACTAACTCGACAGGTTAAATTTTGCCGACAACAACATAGCAGGACAGTAGAGCCGCCAAAGGCAATTCCGGCACTTCTTGCCGCAATCAAAAGAACTTACAAATTCTATAGCCGCTTGCAAGCGCGATGAGAAACGCCATCTGTTGATTTTCCGATCAAAATGAATGCATTGTAATGCATTAACCGCTCAATCGTTCCCTTTTAAACGCTATACTGAGTTAAAATGCACCCGTCAAAGTTAATAAGCGCTAACAAATAAATTTATGTTTCAAAACAAATTCATGTTGAATTCGGTATTACTCGGCAATCTGGTCATTGGCTGCTTGCTGAGCGGCTGCGCATCGGAACCGGCCCAACCCAAGGATGAGTGGGAAGGCTGGAACCGAAGCGTTCATGGTTTTAACGACGGCCTGGATAAGGCGGTGATCAAACCGGTTGCAAAGGGTTATCAAAAATATGTGCCGGAACCGGTCAATCAAGGCGTCAGCAATTTTTTCGGCAACATCACCGATATCGGCGTCACGGTCAACGATTTGTTGCAGCTCAAAATGCTGCAAGGCGGCATGGACCTGGGCCGTTTTCTGATCAATACGACCGCGGGCGTCGGCGGATTATTCGACATCGCGTCCAAGCTGGATCTGCCCAAGCATAACGAAGACTTCGGCCAGACACTCGGTTTTTGGGGAGTACCTTCCGGAAATTATCTGGTATTGCCGCTGTTGGGCCCGAGTTCGCCGCGCGATGCGGTCGGCCTGCTCGGCGATGCGCTGCTGAATCCGCTCACCTATATTTCCTTTGGCGGCAGCACCGCGGTCGGTGCGGCGGTTACCGGAGCGAAAGCGATTGAGGTTACAGACACGCGCGCCGATTTGCTGAGTTCCGAAAAAATTGTTGATGAAGCGTCGGTCGACCGTTACGACTTCATCAAAAATGCTTACCAGCAAAACCGCGAATATCTGGTTTATGACGGCAATCCGCCGGAGCAGGAAGACAACGAGTTCGATATAGACGACCTTACGGGAAATACGCCGAATAAAGAGCATTCGGCCAACGTCCCGCAATCGTCAACGAGCGCCGAATTGCCGCCGGTCACGCAGGGAGCCAAAGATTTGGGGCATCTGAACGATAATTCGGGCCCCGCACCGGTCGTGAACCGTTCGCGGCGAATGCTGCAACTGACGGCACCGGAATAAGAAGGTTCCGCACCATGAGCAAACCGTCCTACCCCGAAAACTGGAACGACATCGATACTGGACTCTATTACCGGTCGGTCAAGATTTTCAATCAAGTACGTAAATTGCTCAGCGTAAAAATGAAGATGCACGCCGATGAACAGGTCGAAAAAGGCGACATTTTCCTGTTCAATCATTTTTCGCGCTTCGAAACCTTCATTCCGCAATTTTTGATCTTCGAACAGTCCGGGGCTTATTGCTGCGCGATCGCCTCCGGCGAATTTTTCAAGGAAGACACGGTGTTGGCCCGCTATCTGGGCAATGTCGGCGTGTTTCCGCACAACCATCCGCGTTTGTTTCAATTGTTGGCCGCGCAGATTCTGCGCGGCCGCAAGGTGATCATCTTTCCGGAAGGCGGCATGGTCAAGGACCACCGCGTGATGGACGTGAAGGGCCATTACAGCGTGTATTCCAGAATCACCGGGGAACGCCGCAAACACCATACCGGTGCCGCGGTGTTGGCGCAGGGCCTCGAAATTTTCAAGGATATGGTCCGCACCGCCTACCAAAACAAGAATCATGCGCAGTTGGTGCGCTGGAAGGAACAACTCGACCTCGACAGCCTCGATCAACTGTTGACCTCCGCGCTCAAGCCGACCCTGATCGTTCCATCCAATATCACCTTTTATCCGATTCGTTCATCCGAAAACCTGTTATTGACCAGCGTCGAATTGTTTTCGAATGGCCTGTCGATGCGCCAAACCGAGGAACTCCTGGTCGAGGGCAATATCATCTTTCGCAATACCGACATGGATATTCGAATGGGCGAACCGGTCAATCCGCTCACAACCTGGAACTGGCGCACACGCGCGCTGCAAAAAAAAGTCGCCGCCGAACTGACTTCACTCGACGATATTTTTGCAATGCCGATGGCGCCGAAAAACTGGAAACATAAGCTGCTCGGCGCGTATTTGAAAAACAGCGCGAACGAGACGCGCAATCAATACATGGAAGAGATTTACGCGAATGTGACGATCAATCTGAGCCATCTTGCCTCGACGCTGATCATGCATTGCATCGAAAGCGGCATTACCTCGCTTGAACGCCAACGCTTTTACACCGCGCTCTATATCGGCGTCAAAAAACTGCAAAAAAACGCATCGATCCATCTGCATCGGAGCCTGTTGAATCCTAATGATTACAACAATCTGAATCTCGGCACGAATAACCGTTTCGAACATTTCATCGAGATCGCCAAAGCCTCCGAACTGATCAAGGAAGATCGCGATAATTACCGCTTTTTACCGAAACTGCTCATAGAACATGATTTCGATCTGATCCGGCTCGAAAATCTGATTGCGGTTTACAACAACGAAGCCGAGCCGATCACCGCGGTCAGCAAGACGATGATTAACGCACTGAAAGCATGCGACAGGCTCGATCCGGAAGAACTCGCCGCCTGGCAATTTGAAGATGAACAGATGGATCTGAAATGGGAACTGCACACCTACACCAAACCGGTTTACGAAGACATCAACGACCACGAAACCGCCTCCGAAGACCCGTCGCCGTTTTTTCTGCAACCGGTCGAAGAAAACGGCATCGGCGTATTACTGATTCACGGTCTGCTCGCCAGCCCCGCGGAAATGAAAGGCTATGGCGATCACTTGGCCCATCTGGGTTACACCGTGATGGGCGTCCGGCTGAAAGGCCACGGCTCGTCGCCTTATGCATTGCGCGATCAAAGCTGGCAAGACTGGTACGCGTCGGTCAGGCAAGGCTTTGAAATCCTGAAGGCACATTGCCGGCAAATCGTCGTGACCGGATTTTCGACCGGCGGCGCGTTGGCACTGAAACTCGCCGCCGAAAATCATCCGGAAATCCTCGGCGTCAGCGCCGCTGCGGTGCCGCTGAAATTTATCAATACCTCCTTCATGCTAGTGCCGCTGCTGCACGGCACGAACCGGTTCGTGGACTGGGTTTCATCCTATGAAGGGGTCAAGCCGTTCATCGAAAATATTTCCGAGCATCCGCGCGTCAATTACCGGCATGTACCGGTCAGAGGCTTGTTCGAACTGCGGCTGTTGATACAGCAGATGGACGAGTTCCTACCCAAAATCAGACTCCCGGTACTATTGATGCAGGGCGATCGGGACCCGGTCGTTTCGGTCAAAAGCGCCCCGGAGTTGATGAATAAACTGAAAACTCCGGATAAACAATTGAAGATATTGAAGTCCGACCGCCACGGCGTGATCATGGAAAACATCGATGGCGCCTGGCATCATAACGATGAATTCATCAGCCGTTGTGTGCATGAAACAAACGCCAGAGAAATCAGTCGAATTGCGGGAAAGGGATAATTGGACAGCAACACGCGATACTTTATTATAGAAAACGCCTGCGGAATACGAATAGGGAATCCGGTGGATAGTAAGCGCATGGCACATATCACCCCATTCCATGCCCTACCCTTTTTTGCCCGCCGTGCCTGTTGTCGTCCGGCCACAAGGCAACCTCATGAATGAAACAGGAGTCAGATTTATGAAAAACGTGGTTATCTCCGGCTACTGCCGATCGCCGTTTACCCCTGCAAACAAGGGCTTTCTGAATAAAGTCAGGCCTGACGACCTTGCCGCCCAGGTCATCAAGGGTTTGATCGACAAAACCGGCGTCGATCCCCACGACATTGAGGATCTGATCCTGGGTTGCGCATTTCCCGAAGGCGAACAGGGCATGAATGTCGCCCGCCTGATCGGACAGATTGCCGGACTACCGGTCACCGTGGCCGGCACAACGGTCAATCGTTTCTGCGGTTCGTCGATGCAGGCGATCCATATCGCCGCCGGCGCGATTCAATTGAATGCCGGAGAGGTTTTCATCTGCGCCGGGGTCGAATCGATGACGCGGATTCCGATGGGCGGTTTCAACTATATGCCGAATCCGGTTTTGTACCAAAATTATCCGGAGGCTTATATCAGCATGGGCGATACCGCCGAAAACCTAGCCAGGCAATATCATCTTTCGCGCGAAGAACAGGAAGCCTTCGCGCTCTTGAGCCAGCAAAAAGCTTATAACGCGCAACTGCAAAATCATTTTGCCGAAGAGATCATCCCGATTTCGACACCACTGGGCCTTATCGACCAGGACGGCTGCCTGCGCCCCGATTCGAATGCCGCCTCATTAGCGCAATTGGCGCCGGCATTTCAGGCCGACGGCACCGTCACCGCGGGCACCTCATCACCGTTGACCGACGGCGCGGCGGCGGTACTGGTTTGCAGCGAAGAGTATGCCGATGCGCACAAACTGCCAAAACTCGCGCGGATTAAATCGATTGCGGTGTCGGGCTGCGCGCCAGAAATCATGGGCATCGGCCCGGTTTCCGCCACGCATAAAGCGTTAACGCGGGCGGGGCTCGATCTCGACGACATCGACATCGTCGAACTGAACGAAGCCTTTGCCGCGCAAGCGCTCGCGGTTTTGAAAGCGATGCCGATACCGATCCACAAGCTTAATCTCGACGGCGGCGCGATCGCCTTGGGCCATCCGCTCGGCGCGACCGGCGCCCGGATCACCGGCAAGGCGGCCAGTTTGCTGCTGCGCGAGGGCAAACGCTATACACTCGCGACCCAATGCATCGGCGGCGGCCAAGGCATTGCGACGATACTGGAGGCGATCGGATGAACATACAACATGTCGCCGTGATCGGCGCTGGCGTCATGGGCGCCAGCATTGCCGCCCATATCGCGAATGCCGGCTGCAAGGTCATACTGCTCGACATCGTGCCGGAAAATGCCGCGGACCGCTCGACGATCGCGAAAACCGCGATCGAAAAACTGCTGAAAGCCGATCCCGCGCCGTTCATGCACAAGGATAACGCGCGCCTGATCACGCCGGGCAACATCGAGGACGATCTGCCGAAACTTGCCGAAGTCGATTGGGTGATCGAGGCGGTGATCGAGCATCCGGGTATCAAAAAATCGCTGTATCAAAAACTCGATTCGGTTTGCCGAAACGACTGCATTATCTCCTCGAATACCTCCACACTGCCCTTGCGCCAGCTGGTGAAGGACCTGCCTGAAAGCTTCCGTCACCGTTTTCTGATCAGCCATTTTTTCAATCCGCCGCGCTACATGCGCCTTTTGGAACTGGTATCAAGCCCCGATACACGACCCGATTTGCTCGAAGCAGTCAGCCGCTTCGCCGATCGGAATCTCGGCAAAAACTGCGTCGTCTGCCATGACACCCCCGGCTTCATCGGCAACCGGATCGGCATTTACTGGACACTCTGCGGCCTGCACGAAGCGATCAATTTAGGCCTGACCGTCGAACAAGCCGACGCGGCGGTCTCGACGCCTTTCGGGATTCCGAAAACCGGCATCTTCGGCCTGCTCGATCTGGTCGGCCTCGACCTCATTCCGCACATTCTGACCAGCATGGCCCAGGCGCTGCCGCCCGGCGATGCCTTTCATCGGCTCGGCGCGCTGCCTGAAGTCGTGCAAAAAATGATCGCAGACGGTTATACAGGCCGCAAGGGCAAAGGCGGCTTTTATCGCCTGAATAAACAGGGCGGCGGCAAGATCAAGGAGTCGATCGATCTCGGCACAGGGAACTATGCGCCTTCCATAAAGCCCGACATGGGCGCGCTGCTGGAAGCGCAAAAATCCGGCTTCCAGGCTCTGTTATCCGATTCCGATCCGGCCGCCGTCTTCGCCTGGCGAGTCATGTCGAAAACGCTCGCTTATGCGGCCCGCCTCGCGCCCGACATCAGCGACGATCTCACCGCGATCGACGCGGCGATGCGCGACGGTTATAACTGGAAGTTCGGCCCTTTCGAATTGCTCGACCGGATCGGCGTCGCTTGGTTTGTCGAAAAACTTGAGGCCGAAAAGCTGCCCCTGCCGCCGCTGTTGACCAGCAAACAGCCGCTCTACATCGTCGAAACCGGCAAACTGCATTTTACCGGTTTTGACGGCATCTATCGTCCGGTTACGCGAGCCGCCGGCGTCGAATTGTTGTCCGACGTCAAACTGCGCGGCGCGCCGGTTTTGCAAAACCGTTCGTCCAGCCTCTGGGACGCGGGCGACGGCGTGGCCTGCCTCGAATTCCACAGCAAGATGAACACGCTCGACATGGAGATCATGGAACTGATCCGGCACAGCGTCGACAAGGTGCAAAGCGAATTCAAGGCGCTGGTGATACACAACGAAGGCGAAAATTTCTCGGCCGGCGCGAATCTAGGTCTCCTGATGCACGCGATCGATCACAGCGACTGGGCCGGCGTTGCCCAGTTGATCACTACCGGCCAGCAAACCTATCAGACCTTGAAGTACGCGCCGTTTCCGGTCGTCGCCGCACCGAGCGGCCTGGCGCTCGGCGGCGGCTGCGAAATCCTCCTGCACTGCGACGCGATTCAAGCTCATGCGGAGCTTTACATGGGGCTCGTCGAAGTCGGCGTCGGTCTGATTCCGGGCTGGGGCGGCTGCAAGGAATATCTGCGTCGCTGGCTGGCGTTGCCGAAAAGGCCGGGCGGTCCGATTCCGCCTATCGTCAAGGCTTTCCAGACCATCAGCCTGGCGACCGTATCGAAATCGGCGGTCGAAGCGAAGGAATTACTCTTTCTGGGCAAGAACGACGGCATCACGATGAACAAACTGCGCCTGTTGGCCGATGCGAAAGCAAAGGCGCTGACATTGGCCGAAAACTATGCCGCGCCGCAGCCGTCCGTGTTTCCGCTGCCCGGTAAAACTGCAAGGGTGATGCTGAACATGGGCGTCAAAGCCTACCATGTTCTTGGCAAGGCCACCGATTACGACCTCGAAGTGCTCGGCCAACTGGCTAGAGTGCTGAGCGGCGGCGACAGCGATATTACCCAGCCGTTGAGCGAAGAGGCCGTCCTGGCGCTCGAATGCGAAGCCTTCGTCGAACTGGTCAAAAATCCGGGTACGCTGGCAAGGCTCGACCACATGCTGAAAACAGGAAAACCGCTCAGGAATTGACATTCACGAGCGTCTCTAGGCGCGCCAGGAGAATCAGCGCTCCCATAACAACAGGAGAAACAACATGCTCTGGTTTATCGCATTAATCCTCATCGTTTTGGCGGCTTGCTATCGCCGAGTGTCATTGCTGATCACTACCGCAATTATCGGCATCTGGCTCGCCGCTTATATACTTACCCAGGGCCTAACCCCTTTCAGTCAGGGGTTATGGGCGGCATTCCTGCTGATCTTCATGCTGCTGAACATCAATGGCTTGCGCCTGAAACTGATCAGCCGGCCGCTGTTCAAACTGATGAAGGCAGCGCTGCCGCCGATGTCCCAGACCGAACGCGAAGCGCTCGAAGCCGGCACGGTCTGGTGGGATGCGGAACTGTTCTCCGGCAAACCCAACTGGAAAGTGCTACAGGATCTGCCGGCCGCCAAACTGTCCGCCGAGGAACAGGCCTTCATCGACGGCCCGGTCGAAACCTTGTGCTCGATGCTGAACGACTGGGACATTACCCGCAACCGGATGGATTTGCCTGCCGAGGTCTGGGACTATATCAAACAGCAAAAATTTTGCGGCATGATCATCCCCAAGCAATACGGCGGCCTCGAATTTTCCGAAACGGCGCATTCGGAAGTCGTGATGAAAATATCCAGCCGCAGTTCGACCGCTGCGGTGACCGTGATGGTGCCGAATTCGTTGGGACCGGCCAAACTGCTGCTCGCCTACGGCACCGAGGCACAAAAAAATCATTATCTGCCGCGCCTTGCTCGCGGTGAAGAAATTCCGGCTTTCGCATTGACCGGCCCGCACGCGGGCAGCGATGCGGGTGCAATGCCCGATAACGGCGTAGTCTGCTACGGCGACTTCAAAGGCAAGAAGACGCTCGGCATCCGTTTGAACTGGGAAAAGCGCTATATCACGCTCGGTCCTGTCGCGACCGTTCTCGGTCTGGCCTTCAAACTTTACGATCCCGACCATCTGCTCGGCGATAAGGACGCTATCGGCATCACCGTCGCCTTGATTCCGACTAAGACCCCCGGCATATCGATCGGCCGTCGGCATTTCCCGCTGGATTCGGCGTTCCAGAATGGCCCTAATTGGGGTAAGGATGTATTTATCCCTATGGACTGGCTCATCGGCGGCGTCGATCAGGTCGGCAATGGCTGGAAAATGCTGATGCAATGCCTCGCGACCGGCCGCGCCATTTCGCTGCCCGCGCTCAGCGTTGGCGGCGCCAAATTCACCTGCCGCAATACGGGTGCCTATGCGCGCATCCGCAAGCAATTCAACGTGCCGATTAGCGAGTTCGAAGGCATCGAGGAACCGCTCGCGCACATGGCCGGCCAGACCTATCTGATGGATGCCGCGCGCAAGGTCACCTGCGCGGCGCTCGATCAGGGCGAAAAGCCGTCGGTAATCTCGGCGATCCTGAAATACGAACTGACCGAACGGATGCGTAAAATCATCAATGACGGCATGGACATTCAGGGCGGCTCGGGCATCTGCATGGGGCCGCGCAATTATCTCGGGCGGCTGTATCAGGTGATACCGGTCAGCATCACGGTCGAGGGTGCCAATATCCTGACCCGCACGATGATGATCTTCGGCCAGGGAGCGATCCGCTGCCATCCCTACATTCAAAAGGAAATGGCGGCATTGAACCAGACCGATGCCGGACAGGCAATCAGGCAATTCGATCAGGTTCTGTTTGAACATATCGGTTTTTTCATGCGTAACTATGCCGCCAGTTACTGGATGAGACTGACCAATGCCCGGTTCATCGACGTTCCCGGCGACGAGAATACCCGCTCTTATTACCGCCAGATTGCGCGGCTCAGCGCCGGCTTTGCCGTGCTCGCCGATTTCGCGCTGCTGACGTTGGGCGGCGCACTGAAACGCAAGGAAAGAATCTCCGGCCATTTTGCCGATGTCCTGAGCAATTTATATCTATGTTCGTGCGTGCTCAAGCATTTCGAAAATCAGGGTAGCCGGCCGGAAGAATTGCCGTTGTTGCATTGGGCCTGCCAGCAAACCCTGTACCAGGCACAGCAATCCTTGCTGGCGATCCTCAGGAAACTGCCGATGCCGCAGGTCGTTTGGTTCGTGCGCGCGCTCTTCTCGATACTGCCGATGCGGCCGATAACGGCGGTATTGACTGCGATCGTCTTTCCGCTCGGCAAACCCTGCAATCCTCCCGACGACAGGCTGGTTCACGAAACCGCATCTCTGCTACTGACCGAAAATCCGGTTCGCGACCGTCTGACACAGGGCATCTATATCAACACTAAACCAGCCGACGCTACCGGTAGGGTCGAGGTCGCCTTCAAAACCGTGCTGGCGGCCGCTCCAGTTGAAGCCAAAATCTGCCAGGCGCAAAAGCAAAAAAAACTGGCTAAAGGCGATCCGTCGAACACGGTAAATGAAGCCCTAGCAAAAGGCGTGATTACGCAACAGGAAGCCGATTTGATCGATGAAGCCAACCACGCCCGGCTTGCGGCGATTACGGTCGACGATTTCAGCCCGGAAGAATTGACCTGGTCAGGGCAAGGCGACTAATCCCCCTCTCCTGCTGGAGAGGACTGGGGGGAGAGAATAAAATCAACTGTTTGTTCCCTTCATCCCGGCCTTCTCCCTCTGGAGAAGGCCGCGTGTAAATGCCGAAGGGCAAGGAGACAAGAGTTACAATCTTAACTTACGGGATTATGGTAAGGCGAAGGTATTGTTATGCGTTTCCAAACGAAAACTCAGCGCCGCATGCCGCGAACATTGCTCTTGATGCCGCGGATCATGTTGGCCATATTACCGCCGGCTTTCAGTTTCTTCATCATTTTTTCCATCATCATGAACTGCTTCAGCATCCGGTTCACCGCATTTAAATCCTGACCGCAGCCGTCAGCGATCCGTTTTTTGCGGTTGCCTTTGATTAAATCGGGGAAGCGGCGTTCTTGCGGCGTCATCGAATTGATCACCGCGATTTGGCGGGCCAATTCCTTGTCGTTGACTTTCTCTCTCAGGTCCTTCGGCACGCTATTCATCCCAGGCAATTTGTCGAGCATTGTGCCGACGCCGCCCATGTTTTGCATTTCAACCAACTGCTCGCGGAAGTCTTCCAAGTCGAAACCTTTGCCTTTCTGAATCTTGCGGACCAGCTTTTGCGCTTTTTCCTTATCGACCTTCTGTTCGATCTCCTCGATCAGGCTGAGCATGTCGCCCATGCCGAGAATACGCGAAGCCACACGGTCCGGATGGAAAGGTTCGAGCGCGTCGGCTTTTTCGCCGACCCCGATGAATTTGATCGGCTTGCCGGTGATATGACGGATCGACAAGGCCGCACCGCCCCGTGCGTCGCCGTCAGCCTTGGTCAGGATCACGCCGGTCAATGGCAAAGCGTCGTTGAACGCTTTCGCGGTCACCGCGGCGTCCTGACCGGTCATGCTGTCGACCACGAATAAGGTTTCGATCGGCTTGACCGCGGCGTGCAGTTCCTTGATCTCGCTCATCATTTCGTCATCGATATGCAGGCGGCCCGCGGTATCGATAATCAATACGTCCAAAAATTTACGCTTCGCGGCGTCGATGGCGGCATGCGCAATATCGACCGGCTTTTGGCTGGAATCGCTCGGAAAAAATGTCAGATTCAAATCGCTCGCGAGCGTTTCCAATTGTTTGATCGCCGCCGGACGATAGACGTCGGCGCTGACCACACCGACCTTTTTCTTTTGGTTTTCCTTCAGCCAGCGGCCCAGCTTTGCGACCGTGGTGGTTTTACCGGCGCCCTGTAAACCCGCCATCAGCACGATCGCAGGCGGCGTGGTGCGCAGATTCAGCGCCTCGTTGCGCTCGCCCATTACCTTGACCAGCTCGGACTGCACCAGCTTGACCATCGACTGACCCGGCGTCAGACTGCTTTGCACGGCCTTTCCCAAAGCGCCGTCTTTGACGCGATCGATGAATGCAGTCACCACAGGCAAGGCGACATCGGCTTCAAGCAAGGCCATGCGCACTTCGCGCAGGGTTTCCTTGATGTTGTCCTCGGTCAGGCGCCCCTGGCCTTTCAGTTTTTTGAGGGTATCACTTAATCGATCGGTTAAATTATCAAACATGGCGTAAACTTACTGGTGACAAGGAAAACTAGACCCTGCGCAATTGCGCTAGGATCAGGACACATTAACAAGCTATACTACCATACCTTGAGCGGTCCTGTAATCTTGCCGTTTTTCCCGGAGACAGAGGCAGGCGCCACCGATTTTGAAAACCGCATAATCGATCCGAATCAAGCCCATTTTCGACCACGAAATTGTTTAATGTCCACTATCCAGCTTGCTCTCCTATCCATTGGCGCTTATGTCTGCAATGCCCTGTTGATTGCGCGGCACTTCCACAAGCACCGGAGTGAAAAGGCGCCGCTGTCGCCCGCCTGGATCGCGGTCACCGCACATTTCGCGTATATCGCGGTCAATTTCAATAAATACCAGGGTTTTAGCTTCAGCTTTTTTAGCACCGCATCGTTGGTGTCGATGATTGTCGCCCTGCTGCTGTTGATTGCGACGCTGAACAAGCCGGTCGAAAAAATCGGCGTGATACTGTTTCCGATCACCGCCGCGATGCTCGGACTGGACTTGAGCTTTTCGGAAAAACCGCATCCTTTGCAGATTCACAACTGGCAGATGAGCACGCACGTTCTGACCTCGATCATCGCGTTCAGCCTGCTGAACATCGCCGCGTTGCAGGCGATTTTACTGGCGATACAGGACCAGCAATTGCGCAGCCATCCGCCGAAACGCTATATTCAGTCGCTGCCGCCTCTGCAGACGATGGAATCGCTACTGTTTCAGATGCTCAGCGCCGGACTGTTTTTTTTGACGATCTCGCTGATCAGCGGCTTCATTTTTGTCGAAGATTTGTTCGCCCAGCACCTGGTTCACAAAACCGTCCTGTCGATTTTAGCCTGGATCAATTTTTCCGGCCTGATCCTCGGCCGTATCCGCTATGGTTGGCGCGGTAGAACCGCGATCAAATTGACGCTGTGCGGTTTTCTCTCGCTGCTGCTCGCCTATTTCGGCAGCAAGCTGGTTTTGGAACTGATTTTGCACCGCTAATGCCGCGCCCTTTTTTGCAAAAGAATACGATGGGATCTTGCCAGGAAGCGTCCGCTTCGCCCTGTATCAGAATTTGCTGCCTTGATCGGAACGACATCTGTTTAGGCTGCTTTCGCACGCTCGACGAAATTACCGGCTGGACGAAAAAAGACCTAGCCGCACGCACGGCTATTCTGATCCAAACAGAAAAGCGGCGCCTGCAATACAAGACCGATCAATGATTTCCTTGCCACTCCCCAATACCCAGGAAGCGAAACCATGAAACAATTACATCGCAAAGATTTATTCGGCTGGTCGCTCTTCAATGAAGAGCGAAATCTGGATTTTCACAGTGTATTGTGGGTTCGTCCCGAAGGCAATGTGCTGATCGATCCGCTGCCCTTATCGGCTCACGATCGCAGGCACTTGCAGGCTTTGGGTGGCGCGAAGCTCATCGTAATCACCAATTTCGACCACATCCGCGCCAGTTGGCTGATTGCCCGGGAGAACGGCGCCAAACTGTACGGACCGGCCGGGGACAGGGATCTGATTTCCTTTCCTTGCGACGTTTGGCTCGAAGGCAATGAGGACATCGTACCCGGATTGACCGTCTTCCGCATGACAGGCTCGAAAACTCCCGGCGAATTGGCGCTGCTGCTCGAAAACGATACATTGATCACCGGCGACCTGATTCGCAGCCATGTTGGCGGCGAATTGTGCCTGCTGCCCGATGCCAAATTGCAGGACAAAAGACAGGCCATTGCCTCGGTCAAACGGCTCGCCGCGCTGCCCGGCATCAAAACCGTATTGCCCGGAGACGGTTGGCCGCTGTTCAATAACGGCGGCGTTGCGCTGCAGCGTTTGGCCGCAGCGCTCGATGGTTGATCGCCATCTTAAATTCTATAATTTGAGACATAAACCTATAGAGTCCCGGCGATTTTTATTCTATAGTTTATAAATGAAAAAAATCATTTTTCGGATTAAAATCGTCACTAAAACAGAGGCAATATCACAATGAACATTATTAACTTACGCAAACACGTACGACGTTCCTCTGATACCTGTCTTAACGCCGACCGCCGGGGCTCGCCCAATCAAAACAGCGCAGCCGAATTACAGGAAAAAATGCAAGGGCGCGAATCAGCGTTTTCCAAACTCAACCGCCGCAAAGCGGAAAGGCGTCAGGAAGATCGCCGAAGACCGGTGTCCGATACGCAACAAGGCGATCAAATCCTGCCGCCCGGAACCCGATATGCGCGTTTCAAGCTGACTCGTGGCGAGAGGAACCTGATTCAGGATATGTTCTTGAGCGATCTGGAAAACGAATAATCTGTTTTTATATCCCCTGACAAAAAAGGGGCTTTTGCCGCGACCAATCACAGCGAAGCCCCCCCCTTTTTTTCCGACAAGTCTATTCCGCACAGTAAACGTCGGGACTACTCCGGCTCCTGACAATTAGGGCTCCCCGCCTTCTTGCAAAGCTGATACCTCAATTGCTGGGCCCAATACACATAAGCCTGCTCGACATCATCCCAGTTATTGAACGATCCAGCCAAGGTTTTGCCGCCTGCCCGGCAGTCGGCGGACGCCATTAGCAATTCACCGGTCGTCGAATCGGTCACTTTTCTTTCGATACTGGCCTTGCCGACAAACGATTCGGTGCCGAAAACCAAGTGCTTCAGCAACGATGACGCGCGCGCCGAAGGATAAAGGGTCGTAAACTGATCCAATAACAACGTCGAAGTTTCCGCGTCGGTAATCGCCAGCTGCACGCGCAAAGTATCCGGACCCGGCTTATTGACCAGTTTGAAATCCTTTTTCAGCGCATCGCGCACACGGTATTCGAACAATTCCTTCAGACGGCTGCCTTCAATCTGCGGCCTGTCGTTTAGATCGGAATCCTTGGTCTTTCTGATCAAGACCGGGTCGACGATGATTTTCTTGTAATGCGACCAATCCGCACCCTCTTTCCAGTAGCTCAGCAGCGCATCATCCTCCTGATCTTCCTTCAGGACAGAGTAATCGTTCAGAAAATCGCTGGTCTCGACATAGCGGGCCTGGTAGGTCCTGGCGCAACCGGCCGCCGACAAAAACAAGAGGATCGTAACAATGCGCGGAAAAATAGCCATGGCATCCACTTTAAACCTGTTAAAAACAAACAACACGGTTTAAAGTGTAATGCAATTTGCTGGTTTGGCTATGTCGGCTCGATGAAGAAAGCAAACGGCGGCGCGAAAAAAACCCAAGACCTACAGGCCGAGCCGGCGAGAGGTCTTGATCGCTGCTTGAGAAACTCGAGGAAAGAGCGGCGGCTAATAGCCGCCGAAGCCGTTACCCAGATATGAGCCGGCCGCGGCTCCAATACCGGTCGCCAACGGGTCGCCCGCACCGAATTGATAGCCCAACACGCTGCCGATCACGCCGCCCGCCAAACCATTCGTGGATGGCCGGCCGCCGGAATAATAATGGACCGGGGGTGGCGGCGCCTGATAAACCACTGGCGGAGGAGGTGCCTGATAAACAACTGCTGGCGGAGGCGCCTGATAAATAACCGCCGGCGGTGGCGCATAATAGCTCACGACAGGCGCCGGGTAATAATCATAATGATCATGATGATGGTGCCCCCAACCATGACCATGACCATGCCCCCAACCGTCGGCCAAGGCAACTTCCGGCAGCATTATCGAGCAAACCATCAAGGAAATGAATAACAATGATTTTTTCATAAAAATCGCTCTCTATGATGTTGATTAAACGTTAAAAATAACAACCCAACTTTTTTTGTTAGCGACATTATGCACGTTTAAAATGAATACCGCCTTAATGAAAGAGGTCATTTGATCGGAAATACGGTAAATGAAAAATCGCCGCCTCCAGCCCGGGGGCTTCACGGGTTCGCGGCATAACCGCCGAGAACCCGACGTAAATCGCGGCTATCTGCCGATTTCGTTGCCGATCAAGGAACCGGCCGCCGCGCCTACCCCGGCCGCGAGCGGGTTGCCATTGCCGACCTGATAACCCAGCGCACCGCCTACCACACTACCCGCCAATCCCGATGTTGAACGGCGATCCGGGGCTGGCGCATGAGGATAATATGGCTGCGGAGCCGGAGCCGAATAGTAGCGGGCTGGCCCGGGAGGCGGCGCTGGCACATAGTAATGTACCACCTCGTCTCTGTCCCCATGTTTGAATTTGTGATGTCCGTTCCCTCTGCCATGACCGCCGGATGCGTCCGCCGCCCCCGCATAACACAGAGCTGCCGCCATAACTTGTAATGAAATCAATAATTTTTTCATAGCCCTATAGGATAGTGAGTTAAGAGATGATTAGCTGTTATAAAGTGTAAAGCGATTTTTCTGATCATTATAAACTCCTTGAACTGAACGGAGACTTAACAGACCGTATTACCTGAGTCCCCCAATCGTACCCTGAGATGACGCGGGGTACATTGATCGGACTCCCAATTTCAGGATTATTTACCCGTAAATTTTTCACTACAACGCTTATAATAGCAGCCCTCTTCTACACCAAATATGAGCGAATCGATAAATGGAAAATTTCATTCCGGGACAACGCTGGATCAGCAATACCGAATCGGAATTGGGGCTCGGGCTGATTCTCGAAGCCACCTACAATCGGGTAACCGTGCTGTTTCTGGCGACCGGTGAAAAAAGAATTTATGCGCGCGACAACTCGCCGCTGACACGCGTCAAATTTTCAGTCGGCGACACGATCGAAGCGATCGACGGCGCCAAGATCACCGTTCATAAGCTGAGCGAAAACAATGGGCTGATCACTTACATCGGCAAGAATAAGACCGGCAAGGAAAGTCGCCTGGAGGAAATGGAACTGAACCACCATATTCAGTTCAACAAACCCCAGGACCGCTTGTTCACCGGCCAGTTCGATCCCGCGTCCTGGTTTTCGCTGCGCTACGAGACTTGGCGGCGGCTGCGCGAGCACCATCAATCTCCGGTCAAAGGACTGATGGGGGGCCGTACCAGCCTGATCGCGCATCAAATCTATATCGCGCACGAATGCGCCAATCGGCTCGCACCCAGGATTATGCTCGCAGACGAAGTCGGCCTCGGCAAAACGATCGAAGCCGGGATGATCCTGCACCACAGGCTGATCAACGGACTGTCCAACCGCATCCTGATCATCGTACCCGAGACGCTGCTGCATCAGTGGCTAGTCGAAATGCTGCGCCGATTCAATCTGCGTTTCAGCATCATCGACGAGGAACGCTGCCGCGATGCCAATCTGGAAAACGAACTCGCCGAAGATGAAAAAGACGAAGAGCCCGTCGAAAACGAAGACGTCTTCGTGAACGAACAACTGGTGCTATGCAGCCAGTCATTCTTCAGCCGCTACCCGAACCGGCAACGGCAGGCGCTGGAAGCCGGCTGGGATATGGTGATCGTTGACGAAGCGCACCATCTGGAATGGAGCGAAACCGATCCGAGCCCCGAATATGTGTTTATCGAACAACTTGGCCTGCAAACGCCAAGCCTGATTTTATTGACCGCAACGCCCGAGCAATTGGGCAAGCTGAGCCATTTCGCCCGCCTTCGCCTCTTGGATCCCGACCGTTTCTACAGCTACAGCCGTTTTCTGGAAGACGAAAGACTTTTCGAGCCGGTCGCAAACGCCGCACAAGCACTGCTGGCTGAGCAGATGCTTGATGACAAAGCTGCCGCCGCGTTGCGGGCGCTGGTCAAGGACGATAATGTCGAGGGCCTGTTGAAAAACCTGAGCAACACGGAAAAATCCGCGCACGCCCGCGCGCAATTGATCAACGTGCTGCTCGACCATCACGGCACCGGGCGCATTTTGTTCCGCAACTCCCGGCACACGGTACGGGGTTTTCCCGACCGCGAACGCTACGGCTATGTCCTGGAAGGCCGGGAAAACCGCGAAGACCTCGACCAGGACCCGCGCTTTGCCTGGCTGGTCGACATGCTCAAAAAGTTCGCCGGCGACAAGGCCTTGCTGATCTGCAAGGAAGCACAAACCGCGATCGATCTGGAGCAAACGCTCAGAAACCGGACCGGCATCGCCGCGGCGGTCTTCCACGAAGGTATGACGATCATCGAACGCGACCGGGCGGCCGCCTATTTCGCGGATCAGGAAAGCTCGGCGCGCCTGTTGATCTGCTCCGAAATCGGCAGCGAAGGCCGCAATTTCCAGTTCGTGCATCAATTGATCCTCTGGGACCTGCCCGCCAACCCGGATTTGCTGCAGCAACGGATCGGCCGTCTCGACCGGATCGGCCAGAAACACATCATCCGCATTCATGTGCCGTATTTGCGCGGCAGCGAACAGGAACTGCTGTTCCGCTGGTATGACGAGGGCCTGAACGTATTTAGGCACAACAACTCGGCTGCGCAACACGTCGCCGATGAACTCACGGATGAATTAAACGCATTATTGACCGCACGGGATTTCGCGACGCTCGACACCTTCATCGCCAAAACCCGGGAGCGGAGCGCCGCGATAGAGATCGAACTGCACCAGGGCCGCGACCAACTGCTCGAATTGAACTCCTGCCGCAAGGAAGTCGCCGATCAATACATTGGCGCATTGCAGCAGTACGAACGGCAAAGCCATCTGTGGCAATACATGGAAGACGTGTTCGAATGCTACGGGGTCGATACCGAATATCATTCGCCTGATTGCTTCATCATCAAGCCGAGCGACCATTTACGCATCTCGCATTTCCCGAATTTGACCGAAGACGGCATGACGATCACGATCAACCGCTCGATTGCGCTTGCCCGGGAGGATTTCCAATTTTTGACGATGGAACATCCGATGGCGCTGGGCGCGATGGATCTGGTGATATCGAGCGAGACCGGCAATGCCTCGATCAACGTATCCAAACACCCGAGCCTGAAGACTGGGCAATTCCTGCTCGAATGCCTGTTCGTGGTCGAATGCAGCGCGCCGCCCGAGTTGCAGATCGGTCGCTTTCTGCCGCCTACGCCGGTCCGCGTGCTGATCGATCAAAACAAACAGGACCTGACCGATACGGTTGACCATGACGATTTGATCGATGCCGGCGTCACCTTCGACAAGAGCAAAATCGTCGCGTTTATCAACAACCAACGCAATCACCTGAATCAAATGCTGGCGGTCGCCGAACAACGGGCTAAAACCGACATGCAAGCTCTAATACAGGATGCGACCCGCGCGATGCTCGAATCGCTAGCCGAGGAAATCAAACGCATGATGCGCCTACAAAAAGTCAATCCGTCGATCAAGCCCGAAGAAATCGAACACCTGAAAGAAATGACCATGTTGGCGCATGACAATATCGAATCGGCCGAATTGAAGCTGGATGCGGTGCGGTTTATCATCACCCATTAGAAGTTCTTGCCTGGACGGGATATTTATCCCGTCCGCAACTTTTCGGGCGGCCCTGTAGACCAATATTTACGGAATACCGCCAACCTTTCGATACGGGTTGTATAACCCGTAACGCCTAGTGCCACAATCAACCCTCCCCTACCTCATGATCAACATCGGTAAAATCAATCAACTCAAAGTCGTCAAACAGCAAGGCCCGAATATCTATCTTGGCCTTCCCGGATCGCCGATGGTGCTGCTGACAGACAAAAAACCGACAAAAACCTATCAGATGGGCGACAGCGTGACCGCCTTCGTCTATATCGATGGCGAAGGCCATCTCGCTGCGACCTTGCAAACGCCTCTGGCCGAAGTCGGCGACATCGCCTGGTTGAAAGTCGCCGCGGTCAATTATTACGGAGCTTTTCTGGACTGGGGCGTACCGAAAGATTTATTGGTTCCGTTCAACGAACAAACCTGCGAAATGAAGCCTGGCCGGTCTTATCTGGTCAAGCTCTTCACCGACTCCAAGGACCGCATCGTCGCCACGACCAAGATCGAACGTTTTCTGTCCGACGAAGGGCCCGACTTCAAAACCGGCCAGCAAGTCAGCCTGCTGATCGCGGATCATACCGAAATGGGCGCCAAAGCCATCGTCGATAACACTCACTGGGGCATGCTGTATCAAAACGAAATCTTCCGCCCGCTCCGCAAAGGCCAGAAAATGACCGGCTATATCAAAAAGGTCCGCGATGATCACAAGCTCGATCTGACGCTGCATGAACCCGGTTACGGCAAAATCGAACCTTTGGCCGACCAGATTCTGGCGGAACTCGACAAAAACAATGGCGTTCTCACGCTCGGCGACAAAAGCCCTCCAGAAGCGGTTTACGCGACTTTCGGCGTCAGCAAAAAAGCCTTCAAACAGGCGATCGGCGCGCTTTATAAAAAACAGTTGATCGTGATCGAAGATGATTCGATCCGGCTGATTTAGCCACCATAGCGGCAAGGTGTCCAATGTAACGTAAGTGTGTTAGGCTGAACAGGTTTCGATCGAACGCTTATCCCAAGCAGGAGCGATGCCTTGACGATCACCGACATCGATACAACCGTTGCTGAATCCTTGCCCAGAAGGACAATGATACTGTATGGATTGCCGCATCTGACCGACGCGGTGATGACCCTGCCAATGGCGCTATTCATTCCGGCTTTTTACGCCGGCGAAATGGGTTTGCCCTTGGCCGGCGTCGGCGCGATGATCTCCATCTCGCGCATCTTCGATGTGCTGATCGACCCTGTGATCGGAACCCTTAGCGACCGCTGGCACAGCCGCTGGGGACGGCGCAAACCCTGGCTGGTCGTGGGCACACCGATCATCATGCTGGCAACCTGGATGCTATTCGTTCCGCCAGCGGACGTTTCGCTGCTCTATCTGATGATCTGGGCCAGCCTGTTGTCGATCGGGTATTCGCTCTTCGATCTGCCTTACAAAGCATGGGGTGCCGAACTGTCGACCGACTACCGGGAGCGCTCGCGCATCGCGGCTTGGCGCGAAGGCTTCGGCGCCGCCGGCCAATTTCTGTTTCTCGCCGTGCTGATCGTGATGGGCATTGCCGGGCATAAAGGCGGCAGCAACGAAATGCGCGCAATCGCACTGATGGTGATCGTCTCGCTGCCACCTCTGGTCGCAATCACGCTCTGGCGGGTGCCGGAACGGCTGCCCGAAAGATTGACCGGGGAGGTACTGATCGGCTGGTCCGCCATGATCTCGCTGTTCAAAAACCGGGCTTTCCTTCGAACCGTGCTTGCGATCATCCTGTTCGGCGCCGGCCTGATGATCCAGGCCACCCTTCATAAACTGGTTTTGACGCATGTGATCGGCCGGCCCGAACTGTTCGCGCCGCTGATTCTCGGCGAAACGGTCGCCTCGCTGGCCGCTATGCCGCTATGGTTAAAACTTTCCGACCGCATCGGTAAACACCGGGCGGTGACGCTCGCCGCGCTCTGGGTCGGCGTCTGGAGCCTGCCCTTTCCCTGGGTCGGCGCCGGCGACATCGAACTCTACAGCATCTTGATCGCACTGCGCGGCAGCAGTTTCGCGGCGATATTTTTCCTCTCCAATTCAATCGCCGCCGACGTGATCGACCAGGACACGCTGGACACCGGCAAGCAGCGCACCGGCTTGTTTTTCGCGCTCTGGGGCATGGCGATCAAACTGGCCGTGGCGCTCGGCGTACTCATCGGCACAGGCTTTCCGGCGTTGTTCGGTTTCGTGCCGACGACCGCAAGCCATACGCCATCGTCGATTTCGGCGCTGATGCATATCTACGGGTGGCTACCCGGACTAATCATGCTGCTGGCCTTCCCTTTGCTCTGGAACTTCCCTATCGACGAAGCCTATCACCAGCTATTACGCGGCCGGATCGAGGCAAGGCGGAGTCCTTGAATGCCCCCCTCAATGATGAAACAGGAACTGCAGTTTTGAAAATCGCATTGATCACCGACGCCTGGCATCCGCAAATCAACGGCGTCGTCACGACCCTGACGCAGACCATGGAGGTTCTGCATAAGCTTGGCCACACGGTCGAACTGTGCGCCCCGGACCGTTTCTATACCTGGTCCTGCCCCGGCTACCCGGCGGTCGGACTGGCCTTTTTGTGCGGCCCGCGCCTGCGCCCTACCCTGCAAGCCTTCAAACCGGATGCGATACATCTGGCTTCGGAAGGCTGTGTCGGTTTTGCCGCGCGGCGCTACTGTCACGAACGGAGCTACCACTATACGACCTCCTTTCACACCCGCTTTCCGGAATATTTCAAGATGCGAATAGGCCTGCCGATGTGGATCAGCTACGGCTACATGCGCTGGTTTCACAGCGAAAGTGCGCGCGTGATGGTGACCACCGAATCGATGCAGAAGGAATTGTCTAAGAAGGGTTTTGACAGGATGGTGATCTGGTCGCGGGGCGTCGATACCGATTTATATCGGCCGCGCGACAAACATTTCCTTCCCGGCGAGCGCCCGATCTTCGCCTATGTCGGCCGCGTGGTGATCGAAAAGAATGTCGAGGATTTTTTGAAACTGAATCTGCCCGGCACTAAATATGTTGTCGGCGACGGCCCAATTCGCGCGGAACTGGAACAGAGATATCCCGACGCGCGCTTCGTCGGTTTTCAAACCGGCGAGGCGCTCGCCCAATACATGGCCGCTGCGGACGTGATGGTGTTTCCGAGCCATACCGATACGTTCGGCCTGGTGATACTGGAAGCGTTGGCCTCCGGCGTGCCGGTTGCGGCATTTCCCGCGCCCGGCCCGATCGACATCATCGGCAAAGCGCCGGTCGGCGTACTCGGAACCGATCTGCAACAAGCCGCTCTGGAAGCACTAAAGTTGACCCCTACCGATTGCCGCCGTCATGCGCTGAATTATTCCTGGGAGCACAGCGCCCGCCAGTTCGTCAGCCATTTGACACCGATGGTCCGCAGCAACGGCGAAACACATTTTTCATCCTGACAGATGTAGTCTCGATGCAACGTAGCGGAATCGAGGAATTCGAAGCCGTCATCTCCTCGATTCCATTGTATTTCATCGAGGCTACAAACTACCGGGCCGAATGAATCACAACTCCCGCGTCGCGCTGAACTTGATATCCGGCCAGCGCTCCTCTGTCAGTTGCAAATTTACCCGGCTGGTCGCCAGATAAACCAAAAACCCGCCGCCGTCCTCGGCGAGATTATCGAATACCTTCCTCTTGAACTCTTCCAGCTTGGCCGGCTTGTCCGACGACACCCAGCGCACGGTCGACACATTCACCGCATCGTAGACGCATTCGACATTGTATTCATTTTTCAGCCGGTGCGCGGTCACATCGAACTGCAACACACCGACCGCGCCCAGGATCAGATCGTTGTTCTTCAACGGCCGGAACAACTGCGTCGCGCCTTCCTCGGTCAATTGCACCAGGCCCTTCTGCAAGGCCTTGGCTCTTAAAGGGTCCTTCAACACCACCCGGCGGAACAATTCCGGCGCGAAATAAGGGATGCCGCCGAATTTGAGCGTTTCGCCCTGCGTGAACGTATCGCCGACCTGAATCGTGCCGTGGTTGTGCAGACCGATGATGTCGCCCGGATAGGCTTCCTCGACCGCCTTGCGGGTATCGGCCTGAAACGTGATCGCGTTGGCGACCTGAATGGCCTTGCCGATCCGCACATGATGGATCTTCATGCCCTTGTCGAACTTGCCCGAACAGATCCGCATGAAGGCGACCCGGTCCCGATGCGCGGGGTCCATGTTCGCCTGAATCTTGAACACGAAGCCGGTGAATTTTTCCTCTTCCGGATGCACGGTGCGCTGCTCGGCCGCGCGCGGCAACGGCGACGGCGCGAATTCGGCGAACGCGTCGAGCAATTCGAGAATCCCGAAATTGTTGATCGCGGAACCGAAAAACACCGGCGTCTGCGCGCCGGCCAGATACGACTCCAGGCTGAACTCGTGGCTCGCGCCCTTGACCAGATCAATCTCGATGCGCAGTTCCTCGGCCTGATCGCCCAGCAACTCGTCCAGCTTCGGGCTATCCAGCCCCTTGATGACTTCGGCCTCGGCGATCCGGCCGCCGTGCTGCGGGCTGAACAGATGAATCTCATCCTTATAAAGGTGATAAACGCCCTTGAAACGCTTGCCCATGCCGATCGGCCAGGTCATCGGCGCGCATTGAATCTTCAACACATGTTCGACCTCGTCCAACAGTTCGATCGGCTCACGGCCTTCCCGGTCCAGCTTGTTGATGAAGGTCAGAATAGGCGTCGTGCGCAGGCGGCAGACTTCCATCAGGTTGATCGTCCGCTCCTCGACGCCCTTCGCCGAGTCTATTACCATCAGCGCCGAATCGACCGCGGTCAAGGTGCGGTAAGTATCTTCGGAAAAGTCCTCGTGGCCCGGCGTATCGAGCAGGTTGATGATCGCATTCTTGTGCTCGAACTGCATCACCGAGGTCGTGACCGAAATCCCCCGCTCCTTCTCCATCTCCATCCAGTCGGACGTCGCATGCCGCGCGGCCTTCCGTCCCTTCACCGATCCCGCCAGCTGAATCGCGCCGCCGAACAAGAGCAGCTTTTCGGTGATCGTGGTCTTACCGGCGTCAGGATGCGAAATGATCGCAAAGGTGCGGCGGCGTTTAAGTTCTGAAAGGACTTCGGACATGCTCAATGAGTGACTGCAAAACCGCGTATTATAAAGCATTTTTATCAGAACCGCATGAGATGAAAAGTATCGGGAATATCAGAGACGCCGCACAAAACACAATCACTGCATGATGTGCTACAATTTTTATTCGCGTGACACACCCTTAATCACTATGCGATACCTGAATATCAGAGAAATGCGCAGCCTCCTCGGCAAGCTCGACGAACTTGTCGAAGAACAACAGGAACTCATTATCACGCGCAACAAAAAAGAAATTGCCAGAGTCCTGCCTGTTCAGATCAAGAAAAAACGCCCCACGCATGCCCAACTGCGGCAGTTGACTCGACACAGCGAATTATCATCCGCCGAGTTGATTCGCCAGGACCGCGATGAGCGATAACAGCGCGGTTTATCTCGATACCAGCGCGCTGGCCAAGTGGTATCTGGCCGAATCCAATTCGGAGGAAGTCAGTGCTTATATCGTCGGACTGGACGTCGCCGTCGTCAGCACCCTCACCAAAACCGAAATGCGTTGTTTATTGGCCAGGCGTAAACGCATGCACGGATTCGATGCGAATATCGAAGCTCAAATCTATGCCACGTTTCTGGACGATATTTCCCAAGGACATTTGTTGCCCCTGAAAGTCGAAGACAAGCATCAGGAAAGCGCGGCCAATCTGTTAACGATGCTGCCGGATCATGCCTTGCGCACATTGGACGCGCTGCATCTGGCCATTGCCCAGCATCATGGAATTGAACGCATCGCCACCGCCGATGGTTTGTTTGCGAAAGCGGCCGAAGCATTGGGATTGTCTGTGGATTATTTTGGTTGATGTTCGGTGCAGTTCATATTTGAGCTTGTAGTAACTGAAAATAAGGGAGTATAAAATGCCCGTAATTTCCTACTTTTTTGGTATTTATGTCCGCATGTACCATGACGATCATAACCCACCACACTTTCATATCGAATATCAGGGACACGAAGCGTTAATGGCGATTGAAGACGGGGAGATTTTGGCAGGCGAGCTACCTAGTAAAGCGATTAAGCTGGTGCGGGAATGGGCAAAAGAGCATCAGCAAGAATTATTGATCAACTGGCAATATGCCATCGAACTGAAACCGCTACAGCGTATAGCAGGAGCCGACAATGATTAAAATCATTAGAGCGAAACACATCGATCAAAAGATTTTGCGTGTGTATTTTTCCGATAACTCATGGGGAGATTACGACCTACAGCCCTTGATTGATCGGCAAACCGAATTGGTGCTTCCCTTAAACGACGACGCGTATTTTCAACAATTTTTTTTGGAATTAGGCGCATTATGCTGGCCAAACGGTTTGGAACTAAGCCCCGGCGGCATTCATAGAAATCTGGAAGAGCGACAACAATTGCATTACGAGACGAAAGTAGCATAATTGGAGGGATCACACGCTTTTTCGATCTTGGTGGATTGCTAAAGCGAATCCACCTGAGGGTATGCCCTTATACACAAGTCCGTCATTCCGGCATGGATTGCCGGAATCCAGGCTACAAGGACGTATTGAGCTTACCATCCATGTCCCTGGGTACCTGCTTCCTGGAGGGTATGACGACATTTGTGTATAACGATATGACCTTAGGGGTGTGTTTATAGAAAAATATTTGATTAATGAAATTATCCTTTTTGTGGTGGAATACCAGTTTATCACCTGCTGGCAAAGATAGATCGACAGAAGAACAAAAAAACTATGCTCGTTCTATGATTGATCTTTTTACTCAAGAGATTGGAGTAGATTTGATAGCCTTAGGAGAAGTTAAGGACGATGACATTTTAGACATTAGAAAAAAATGCAATGTAAGCAAATATGAAATCTATGATGGATATAGAGCAGCGGGAAAGTCTAATTTTGATAAGTGTCTCGCAGAAAGTTGATTGGCGTTAAACTAAAAGCTTTTTAGAACCAGCAGGAAACAGAGTTGGCAAGGGTTGCCCGATTAGAACTATCAGAAAACGATGACGCATGTTTG